>ONOC01000131.1 GCA_900319355.1 uncultured Eubacteriales bacterium
AAGGCTGTGAAGGAAGATGACTTCGATGTGGAGTCGGAGCTCAAGCAGCCTGCCTTCTCGAAGAAGGGCGACATCTGGATGCTCGGACGGCATAAAGTCCTCTGCGGGGACTCAACCCTGCCGGAAAGCTACCAGGCCCTGCTCGGCGATGTGAAGGCCAACATGGTTCTTTCGGATCTTCCGTACTTTGTGGCCTACCACGGGACGGCGGGAACCATCCAGAACGACGACCTGAACGACGCCGATGCCTACGATTTCACCCTGAAGGCGATGAAGTGCATGGCGGATGTGCTGGCCGATGACGGCAGCATCTATATCTTCCATGCAGACACGAAGGGACTGATCTTCCGCAGGGCCTTTGACGAGGCAGGCTTTTACCTGTCCGGCTGCTGCATCTGGAAGAAGAACGCGCTCGTGCTGGGCCGCTCTCCGTATCAGTGGATGCATGAGCCCTGCCTGTACGGCTGGAAGAAAGACGGAAAGCACCAGTGGTATTCCGACCGGAAGCAGACGACCGTCTGGGAATACGACCGTCCGAAGGCGAACAAGGATCACCCGACGATGAAACCGGTGGCGCTGATGGCTTATCCCATTAAGAACAGCACCATGACAAACGGCATCGTCCTCGATCCATTCCTCGGGAGCGGCAGCACCCTGATCGCCTGCGATGAGACTGACCGTGTGGCTTTTGGGATTGAGATCGAAGAGAAATTCGTCGATGTCATTGTGAAGCGATACATCCAGAGTCATGACGGCAACTACGCAGATGTGTTTGTGCTGCGCGATGGCCAGAAGCTGAAGTTCGAGGAGGTGGCGGCTGCCAGACGGGACACGGTTTCTCTTTGATGCCGACAAGTTCGACCGCATCCGGGATATCAAGTGGTACCGGAATTACCGGAAGCCTGGGAGTAGGAGGCTGTATCTCATCGACCGGAAAGGCAACTACCTGCACCGGGTGATCACTGGATGCCCGGAAGGCTATGAGGTCGATCATATCAGCCTCGATACGCTGGATAACCGCTCCTGCAATCTGCGGATCGTGACGCACCAGCAAAACCAGATCAACCATTCCCTGCAGAGGAATAACTCAAGCGGTGTGTCCGGTGTGGACTTCTATCCCCGGAACGAGAAATACCGAGCCCGGATCAAGGTCTCCCAGCAGGAGATCCACCTTGGCTACTACGATGATTTCGAGGAAGCGGTGCAGGCCCGGAACGTCGGTATGGAGTGTATGTTTATGGATCAGAAAAGATGTGGAATCGCGCTGCAGACGCTTCGCAGACCTGTCGGTTTGCGGGGCGTTTTCTTCTGCCTAAGATGCACAAGAGGATGCATTCATTTTTGTTCAGTAATTCATCGGAATCTGCTTGCTATATGTTCGCAAAAGAGTGATGAATACACTACCAAAAGCAAACGGGCCAGATGGCCCCGCATAGAAGGAGGAACATCATGAAAGCGAACTACAACGTAACAGGCGAAGACAGGAAGCAGCTGGTGGCGATCATCAGCCGGGAGGCGGGCATACAGCCGGTTTACACAAGGATGCCGGAATGCGCATTTGTGATCGGCAACATGAAGGTCACGAAGACCGGCGAGCTTCTTTGGGATGAGCGCACGGACGCAGCCCTCATCGAACGGATCACAGCGGCCCTTGCTACGGCAGGCTTTACGGCAGAGGCAGAGGAGACAGCGGAGGCACCGGAAACGGAAGAAGCTGAAACTACCGAGAAGGCGGAAGCGGAAAGCGAAGAGGAAAGCATCGCAGCGGAAGCTGATGAAGAAGGCGGTCTTACGGTTTCGATGCCCCGGAATTACTTCACCGACGATGCGCTGGAGAACCTGAAGAAGATCGTCGCCAGCAAGCGCACCCTTCTCATGAAAGCCCTCGGGGCGGACGACCTTCCGATCCTGATTTCAGACGAGACAGTGTCCTTCCCCTGGTTCCCGGAACCGAGTCCGGCGGAAGCGAAGACCTTCACGAACCTCATCGCCGCGATCTGCAAGATGGCAAAGGAAGCGAAACGGGTGACAGCGAAAGAGAAGGAAACCGAGTCC
>ONOC01000130.1 GCA_900319355.1 uncultured Eubacteriales bacterium
GAGTTCGATCGGCCATCCCTTCGACTCAAGTTCCTGAACGACCTGATCCAGACTGTCTTCCACGATCAGGCACAAATCCAGACTTCCGTATGCCGGATTCCCAGCGGCAGGCAGAAATTCAGCCTTTTTTGTATGAATATTGAACTTCTGCGTTCCGAAGCGAACCGCACATCGTCCGTTTGAAAAGTCCGGCTCCATGCCGAGCACATCGACGTAAAAATGCAGACAGTCCTGCAGATTTCGTGTCGTGATCACCAGATGGTCGATATTCCTGTACCTCATTCCCGTCCTCCATCCGCTCCCCGTTCGAAAGCACTCTGCTCCAAAGCTGCCTGCTGTAGTCGAGCTGGGTGGGACTGCAGGAATCCGGATCCTTTTTCCCACATCCGCCGAGCCCGTTCATTCTCTCCCAGCAGCCGTCCCAGCAGCCCGGCGTATCGCTTGTAAAATCAAAATTGACGTCTATCATGTCGTCTCCTCCTGCATTCTCCCCGCCGACATGAGAAACGTTCGATTCCTTCGGCGGTCAGACGAAAAGGACCGCCGCTGATCGCGGCGGTCCCCCCCCTTGCGTACAACAAGCGGCGCTTACGCCACTGCCTGATTCCGGATCTGCTGAAGCGCCTTCGAAACCGCCGGAATCATCATGATCAGAATGGTGATGGCCGCCTCGGCCGCCAGGAAGCTCCCGTTGTAGGCCAGAGAGTAGGCCAGCGCCGACATGCCGGCCGGCGCGTCATCCGCGAAGAAGACGATGCCGGAAAGCACATGGAAGAAAAGGCGGGCGGCAATGCCGGCGATGTAGCCAATCAGCAGACCATGCTTTCTGTGATAGAAAAATCCGGCTACACCCAGCGCGCCGAAGGCCAGCGGATAGTCAAAGAGGACCTGCGGCAGGCTGATGATGTACGGTCCCAGAACGAACTGCAGAAGACCGAAGGCGACACCGGCCATCATGCCGACAGCCGGCCCGTACCAGTACGCGATCAGGACGATGAAAAAAGAAGAGCAAAGCGTCACGCTCCCGCCAAAGGGCATCTCGAAAAGCTTGATCATCGAGGTGACCACAGCCAGCGCGATGGCTGCGGATGCGAATGCGATCTGTCTGGCCGACGGTTTTTTTCCGTGGCTGGCAGCCATCGCCATCAGAACAAACAGGGCAAAAATCAGAACGGCCACAAGAACGTAGCCAGGAACGGTGAGACTGAAGCTGCCGTCTCCATTGGATACTGCAAAAAAGCTCTCAGCCTCGCGCCTCTTACGCGCTTCAGCACCCCTCGCAACGCTTTCACTATAGTCATCGGACCGCGGCGCGTCAAGCTGTTCGTCCGGATTCCCGGCGCTTTCCGGCAGCTTTCCGGGACGGCGTCCGATGAAGCCGCCCCGGCGCTTGATTTCAAGCATCAGGGCGGCCCTTCGTTTTCTTTTCGGAACCCAATCCTCTGTTCTTTTGATCAGCGGGCACTTATTGCCGCGGCTACAGGATCTCTGGCCGATGAAGAATACAGTTCGCGGATGACATATCCATCATAGTGCCAGACTGCGGATAATTCTTCCAGCAAAGCAGCATAATCGAGAATTCCCTGCCGAGGAAGCAGATGCGCGTCCGTCATACCGTCCGTGTTGCAGATATGAACATGTCCGATCCGATCTCTTCCCAGTTTCATGAAATAACTTGAAATCGGATCATACATGACGGCAGCCGGAACAATATCCAGAACAAAATCCAGATTTTTTCCGGAAACGCTCTTCATCAGCCGGAGACAGTCATCTGCGGTCGTAATGACAGGGCTTTCCATCGGAGTCAGAGGTTCCACCGAGATCGTGATGCCATATTTTGACGCGACTCTCATCAGATGCTCCACCGCATCTGCAAACCATTTTCTTGCGTCGTCCACCGGCGTCTCATATCCCGGATGATCCGCGACAACCAGCACTTTCGAAATCTGAAGTCTGGCTGCCGCTTCGACCGCTTCCTGATAATACAGAAGTCCCTCTTCTCTCTCAAAGGCCAGCGGCGAACACAGATTAACTGGAAGACCGATTGCGTTGGGTGTGTACATCGGCAGTTCCAGATGGAAACGCTTCGCCTCCTTTAAAATTTCACCGGAATCCCGCTTCAAAACATCAGGCGGATACGCATGAGGCCGTCCTCCCCAGAGTTCAACGCCGTCATACCCGTTTTCCGATGCGAATCGGAAGCAGCTTTCAATCGAATATCTTCGGAAATCGAGCGAAATTAATCCCTTTTTCATTCCAGCGTCTTTCTGAAATCCTTCACTTCATCCATAAAATCTCTGACACGAGCTTCATCAACCGGATTCTCGAAGATACCATCCA
>ONOC01000127.1 GCA_900319355.1 uncultured Eubacteriales bacterium
CGAACCGCATATCGTCCGTTTGAAAAATCCGGTTCCATTCCGAGCACATCGATATAAAAATGCAGGCAGTCCTGCAGATTTCGCGTCGTGATCACCAGATGGTCGATATTCCTGTACCTCATTCTTCCGCCTTATTTTTCCGGCGCAATCCGCAATCTGCTTCCTCGCGCATTGCCCCGGCATCGTCCGTCATCCGCGTCTCGCGCAGTCTCCGGCCTTCTGTCCTCTGAGCCGCATCATGAAACCTGAGTCTTCACATATGATTCAGATCGATGAAGTCCTGCATTCTCCTGCGGCGGTTCTCAAGGAACCGGCCCTGCCGGTTCATGAAGCCAAAATATTCGGGCACTGACGCCGGCAGCGCGTCTGTGGAAAACCCGTGCCACTCGGTCCAGATGTTCACCCTGCTGTAATCGTCCGTGACGCAGTCGTTCAGGAAAAAGAAATCGATGTAGCTCCGGAAATCCACAAACATATCAAAGAAATCCCTGTCGCTGTTCAGTACATCTGCTAATGGGCTGTCTTCTCCTGCATAGTATCTCCGGATGCATTCCAATGTCAGATCCCATCTGTCGCGGATTTTCCGGTTCATTCCTCTCTGCTGATTCATACTTTTGACATGCATCGGAAAAATCATCTCTCCGGGCAGCGTATAGGACCGACGGGTAAAATTCTCGATCCAACTCTTATAATCGTCCATTGAGGCATAAACCTCCCGGATCATTTTCTCATTCCTGGCATACCGGAAACTGCATGTGATGCTGTCACAGGAAAGACGCATGGCATTCCAGACAAGATATCCGCGATGACGGGGAATTTCCAGCTCCATCCGCTCCCCGTTCGGAAGCACTCTGCTCCAAAGCCGCCTGCTGTAGCCTAGCAGGGTGGGACTGCAGGAATCCGGGTCTTTTTTTCCGCATCCACCGAGACCATTCATTCTCTCCCAGTAGCCGTCCCAGTAGCCCGGCGTATCGCTTGTAAAATCAAAACTGACATCTATCATACCAGCGCCTCCTGTATGCGCCCTGCCGGCATGTGAAACGTCCGATGCCTTCCGCCGAAACCGCGCCGGCAGTCATACTGCGAAGAGGGACCGCCGCTGATCGCGGCAGTCCCTCTTCCGTACGGCAGGCGGTGCTTACGCCACTGCCTGATTCCGAATCTGCTGCAGTGCCTTCGAGACCGCGGGGATCATCATAATCAAAATCGTGATGGCCGCTTCGGCCGCCAGAAAGCTCCCGTTGTAGGCCAGAGAGTAAGCCAGCGCCGACATACCGGCCGGCGCGTCGTCCGCGAAGAAGACGATGCCGGAAAGCACATGGAAGAACAGTCGGGCGGCCATTCCGGCGATGTAGCCGATCAACAGGCCATGCTTTCTGTGATAGAAGAACCCGGCCACGCCCAGCGCGCCGAAGGCCAGCGGGTAATCAAAGAGCACCTGCGGCAGACTGATGATGTACGGTCCCAGAACAAACTGCAGAAGACCGAAGGCTACGCCGGCCATCATGCCCACCGCCGGCCCGTACCAGTACGCGATCAGGACGATGAAAAAGGAAGAGCAGAGCGTCACGCTTCCGCCGAAGGGCATCTCGAAAAGCTTGATCATTGAGGTAACCACAGCCAATGCGATGGCCGCGGACGCGAACGCGATCTGTCTGGCTGACGGTCTCTTCCCGTGGCTGGCGACCATGGCCATCAGAACAAACAGGGCAAAAATCAGAACGGCCACAAGAACGTAGCCAGGAACGGTGAGACTGAAGCTGCCGTCTCCATTGGATACTGCAAAAAAGCGGCATTATCCGGATCAAGTAATCAGGGTTGCACCGCTGTGCTCTCAGCCTCGCGTCGTTTTCCGCGCGAAGCACCCCTCGCAACGAATCCACTATAGTCATCCCGCCGCGGCGCGTCAAGCCGTTCCGTCGGGATATCCGGCGTTTTTCCGGTCCGGCGGGATATCCGGTGCTTTCTCAAATCATTCCGAACGGACTCCCGAAAAAACGTGATACCGCCTTCTCCCGCGCCCTCACGGCCCGGCACCATGCCGCGATCTTCTTCAAAACGGCGCTCCGATTCTCACCGGTACCAGCCACAGTCCGGTGCATTTCACAGATCCTTCACATGCAGCTAAGGTTCAGCTAATGTTGCGATCGTATGATCGAAATCAGAAACAGACAGACAGCCGGTTCGCACCGCGGACCTGACCTCAGAAAAACGAGGTAGTGTCAAGTCATCTATGAAAACCCAGAGCCAAAGAAAAAGGCTCCAACGAACCTTGAAAATCTGTAGATATAGTCTGCTGAAGGCTCTCCGAGG
>ONOC01000126.1 GCA_900319355.1 uncultured Eubacteriales bacterium
GGCGGCTCGAGTGTCCGCCGATGGAGCGGACCGTCAGCTGGCCGACGGTCACAAGGCCGGCTGTTGCGAGTGCGGCCGTGGTTCCGGCCAGCGCAGGGGCAGGCGATGCGGTGAGGCTCTCGTTCGGGCAGACGGTCATGCATTCCATACAGTCGATGCAGTCACCGGATGAGACAAACGGCGAGGCTTCGTCGACCGGAAGCCCCATGCTGCACCGGGCCGCACAGCGATGACAGTGAACGCAGGTCCTCTCCTTCCGGTGGATCCGGAAGAGACGCCATCCGGAGACGAGCGAAAATATCGCGCCCAGCGGACAGAGGTAGCGGCAGAAGAAGCGCTCGACGACGGCCGAACCGATGACGATCAGGACCAGCAGCACCATGCCGACGGTTGCGATCCCCTGAAGCATGACGGTGAGATTGCCGGATGTCAGCATGCCGAATACATTCCAGGGACTGAGTGATGATTCATAGCTTCGGCCGGGGATCCAGAGAAAAATGACGGCCGCAGTCAGGATGATGAAGCGGACAAAGCGGAGAATGCGGCCGGCAGTCCCGCCCGTTCTGACTTTTCGCGGATGAACCCGGCTGGAGACCGCCCAGACCAGGTCACCCATAGCGCCGAATGAACAGAGGTAGCCGCAGAAGAAGCGGCCCCAGATGATCGTGATCGGAAAGACCGCGAGGATGAGAACCAGCTGGTCCGCCATCGAGGTGAGTGAAAATGTGCCGTTTACAAGCGCTGTCACGACGGAGCCGACCGCGGACCAGGTGGAGATGAAGAGTCCGGGGAAGAGAAGAAAGGCGGCAATCTGGATGCCGTGCCGGATGAGCTGGGTAATGGATACTTTTCTGTGTTTCATAAGGCCTCCTTTTTCTTAAAGTATTGCCGGCCGGATTACGCCGGCAGGTTTTTTGAGTCTGTTTCGCTCATCCGGAACCGCCCGTTCATCCCTTCAGTCGTTCTGACGGTTCCGTCTTCGAAAACAAAGATTCCTTCGATGCCCGTTTTCCTTAGGATCGGAACACTTTTTTTCGCTCCGAGAACGAAGGCTCCGGTCGCCAGCGCGTCAAGCACGGTGGCATTCCGGCCGGTCAATGTCACACTGACAAGGCCGGACTCCGTCGGCCATCCTGTCCGCGGATCGATGATGTGGTGGCAGCGGTGTCCTTCCAGGAGCCGCTGCTGCTCATAGGAGCCGCTGGTCACAACTGCCTGGCTGTCAGGCAGATCCAGCTCCCCGAAAGAGACGCCCGTTTCCTGAAAGGGATTCTGAACGCCGACTGTACGGCTCTCTCCCAGGACCCGGATGCTTCCGCCGAAACTGATCAGCGCGTGGCGGATACCGAAACTGCGGAGGATGGAAGCGGAAACATCGACGGCATAGCCCTTGGCAATCCCGCCGAGATCGAGCATCATGCCAGGCCGCGAGAGAAAAACGGTCCTGTCTGCTGTGTCGATGATCACGCGGCCGTGCCGTACCCGTTTTCCTGCATTCCGGACAGCATCATTATCCGGAAGCACGCCGCTTTTCATTGCATTCTTCCAGAGCAGGTTCAGTGGGCCGGCGGTAAGAGAGAATGCGCCTTTTGTCTGCTTTCCGAGCCGGATGCCGGACGCGATCACCGCAAGTGTATCGGGATGGACGGCTACCGGGCGGATGCCGGCCATCCGGTTGATCTCAGAGATTTCACTGTCTTTGCGGAACAGTGACATCGTCTGGTCCATGGAAAGAACCCGTTCCCTGACGGCAGTCAGGGCGGCCGTTGCGGTATCCGTATCGGTGTCATATACGGTGACTGCGTTCAGCGTTCCGAGCGCGGGGAAGAGTTTCTGTATACTTTTCGGATGCTGGGATCGCATATTTTCCTCCTTCCTTTCGGGGAAGCGAATCAGATAAGCAGACAATACCGGAAGAAGGTGAAAAATGTGTAAAGGAGGATGAACATGCAGGTGAAGGGGATGGAGATGCCGGAAAATGCCCGGAAGTGGCTCTGGTCGTTGTGGATCGCGGGGATGATTCTGCTCTGCTTTTTGTTTCCTGTCGGGACACAGGCCGCTTCGTACTGGACCGTGACGCAGCGGGGAACGGCGTCTGGCTCGCAGGGAATGTTCTATACGATCACGGACTCAAGAGGCCGGCTGATCATCATCGACGGCGGATGGGAGAGCGATGCGAACCGCGTCCTTTCCGTCATCCGGAGGCATCAGAACCATGTGTACGCCTGGTTTATCACGCATCCTCATTCTGACCATGTTGGCGCGTTCAACCGGATCATGAGCACGAGAAACCGGATACGGGTTGACCATATATACGTGACAGCTGTGAACGGAGCACGCTACAGGGCTACCGCTGATGCATCCTGGGATGAGTACGGTGCATACCGGAAATTTCTGAGGGTGACGAAGGGAAGACGCCTCTCTTATCTTCGCGAGAACAACACACGGACGGTGCTCGGGCTTAGGGTGAAGGTCCTGCATGGATGGGACAGTTCGGTCGATCGTCTTAAGGGTGGCTTGTGCAACAATGGTTCTCTGATGCTGAAATTTTCCGGAAAGAAGCAGTCGATGCTTTTCTGTGCTGATACACAAAAAGATGTTGAAAAGACGATCATCCGGCGCCATCGGAGAGAGCTTCGCTGCGATTACGTACAGTGCGCCCACCACGGGAACTGGGGGCTGACGAAGGAATTCTATCGTTGTGTAGGGGCAAAAGTGGCTTTTTTTGATGCACCGGAGCGCTCACTTTCAAATAAGAACAGTTCTTACAATGCAGGTGTACTGATTCCATGGTTTCGGTCCCGTCACACCCGGATTTTCCGGATGTCGAAGGCGCCGAACTCGGTGACACTGCGGTAAGGCGGCCGGGTGCATGTTCATGAAGGAATGGTTTCGAAGAGCTCATTGGCTGAAATGATACGAAAAACATATCATAACGCCAATAAAATAAATATTTCCATATTATAAATGCACGTGGTAGGATACAGATAACGAAAGGAAGGAACAAGCGCTTGCCTCTCCGGATTTGGTTTGACACAGCATTTCATAGTCTCTCGGAATCTTGAGTCTGCCGGCCAAGATTCATCGGCTGGGTGAACCTTGAAAAGTAAATATTATCCAGAACAGTACAGAAGTGTAGTGAGA
>ONOC01000125.1 GCA_900319355.1 uncultured Eubacteriales bacterium
TGTCATTCTCCGCCATCATCCGGAGAAGCATCTTCTTCTCCTCCATGTCGGTCGAGGTAAGGCCCTGGATCGCGAGGCTGATATCCCAGACATAATCCCTCGGTGTGTGCGGCGAGCCGATTCCGCGCAGTGCCGTGCCGCTGTAATAATAGGGATTTGCATCCGACAGCAGCACCTTGCGGGTGCAGAGATACTTCGGGTCATCTTTTGCACAATAGCCGTAATACGGCATGGCAAGAAGACTCGGAACATTTGCGTCATCCATCACGAGATATTTGCCAAAGCCGTCAACCTCATAGACATACATGAAATCCCCCGGCCGGACATCGCCTTCCATTCTTCTCTTCGCAGTCTCCATCATCTCGTCAAGGTCGAGGCAGCGCGCTGCAGGAACCACCGCATATTTCTCGATTGCATCCCGCACTTCTTTTGAAAACGCAAAAGCCTCCCTGCAAAGTTCCGCATCGCCGTACACTTCCGATGCTATTTCACTGATGTAACCGAGAATCACGGATGCAAACATGTTCGAGGGAATCAGATAGCCATAAACACACGAATCATCGCTCGGACGGAATCCAGAGAAAATAAGGCCGATATTCGGCTTCACGAGGGCGCCCTTTCCGTCCCGGGACAGCGTATCCAGCATATCGGCGTCCGGACGCTCGAACGTATAGGGAGACTTGTTCTCGTGATCCTGCTCCGTGCGGAACGTCGTGATGATGGTCTTTGCAGCCTTCTTCCACTCCTCCGTAAAAACGGATGCGTCCCCGGTTTCTTTCCAGTAGAGATAGGAAAGCTGCACCGGATAGCAGAGTGAATCTATCTCATATTTGCGTTCCCACAGCTCCGGCTTCATATCCGTTTTGTCGTGCGACCAGCAGTTTCCGTTGGCCTCCTCATTGAATGCATTTGCATAAGGGTCAATGAGGATACACCGGACCTGGTTCGCGATGAGTCCGCGGATGATCTCGCGGATCTGCGGCTCATCCTTCGCAAAGCGGAGGAAAAGATGCAGCTGGCAGGAGCTGTCGCGAAGCCACATTGCCGGGATGTCACCGGTGATGACAAATACCCGGCCGTCCTCCATGATCTTGATGGTCTTCTGCAGCGTGTCAGAAATACAGGTCCTGAAGATCTGCGGGATCCGACTGTCCTCCGGAAAGCTCTTTGCTACCCGCCGGATCGTTTCGTCGATTGATTTATAGTGTTCGTTTACTTTCATTCTTATACCCCGTGCCGCGCTCTTTGCATCACCCGCGCGGAAAGTGCCCCTCCGGGCTTTCCTGCGTATCGGGGAATTGGTGCAAGCGGCACCAATTCCGGTTTGAAAGTGGCGTACAGGCGCCACTTTCAAACTTTCGTACGCTCCATGCCGGCCTGATTGTATTGGCAGCGAATACCTAAGCTTCTTTGCTTCTGGCCGGCAGCAGAGTGCACACCGGCCAGAAGCAGAATTTATTTATTCTATGACTCCTCTGTTTCCGTCCGGGGTGATGACTTTTCCGTCGATCTGAAGCTTAAACGGCTTCCCGGATCTGTTCTCGTAATCGTACTCTATCTTCCCGTTCTGATACGTCACCGTCATACGGCTTCCAAGTGTCTTGTCACTCTTTTCAAGGACGATGGTCTTCGTGATTTTCTCCGGAGCTGCCGGCGGCGTGAGGATGAAGGTTATACCGTCCTCGTAATCATAATCCGGACGGTCATTCACCGCGCCGATCGGAAGAATACTGCCCTCGCGGACATACAGCGGCAGGCTGAAATAATCATACGTATCCGTATACCAGCGGCCGCCGTCCCGGATCTCCTTCGACAGAAGGTGGATCCAGCGCCCTTCCGGCAGATAATAGGAGCAGATTCCCTGGTCATTGAATATCGGAGCCACCAGCAGAGAATCACCAAGCATATACTGACGGTCCAGAGTCTGCGCGGTCTCGTCCTCCGGGAATTCCATCAGCATTGCGCGCATGATCGGCCAGCCGTGCTCCTTCACGTCGCGCGAGGTCATATAGAGATACGGCATCAGGCGCATTTTCAGGTTCACAAAATATTTCAGGACAGCGCTTGCCTCCTCGTCATAGGCTCCAGTATCCGAAACCACTGAGGCCGAAGGACAGTCCCGCACGAAGCGTTTCTGCCATGGACGGATAATTCGAGAAGCTGTCGCCTCCCCAATGCACCGGGAACTGCTGCGAGCCGGCCGTGGCACTGCGCGCGAAGACAATTGCCTCTTCCTTACCTTTGACTTCGGCGATCACCTCATAGACAGCCTTGTTGTAAAGATAAGTATAATAATTGTGCATCCGCTCCGGATCCGTGTGATCATACCACTCCACATCCGTCGGAATCCGCTCGCCAAAATCTGTCTTGAACGCATCAACCCCCATCCGGAGCAGGGTACGGAGTTTTCCTTTATACCATTCCACAGCCTCCGGGTTTGTGAAATCAACAATGGCCTTTCCGGACTGCCAGTCATCATTCTGCCAGACAGTTCCGTCCTTCCGCTTCAGAAGATACCCATGTTCCGCTCCCTCTTTATAGAGATAGGATTTCTGGCCGATATAGGAATTCAGCCAGACACAAATTTTCAGCCCCCGCTCGTGATAGCGCTTCAGCATTCCTTCCGGGTCCGGGAAACAGCGTTCATCCCACTTGAAGTTGCACCACTCGTTTTCGCGCATCCAGAAGCAGTCAAAATGAAAGACAGAAAGCGGGATATCTCTCTGTTTCATGCCGTCAAGCATGCCGGTTACCGTCTTTTCGTCATAATTGGTCGTGAAGGAGGTAGACAGCCACAGACCGTAGGACCATGCCGGCACCATCGGCGCACGGCCCGTGAGGGCCGTGTATTTCTCGAGTATTGCCTTCGGCGACCCACCGTAAATGATGAAGTATTCCAGCTCTTCTCCCGGCACGGAAATACCGACACGGAAATTGCGCTGCGATTCAATCTCAAGCGAAACTTTTCCCGGTGTGTTGATGAAGACACCATAGCCAGCGCTCGTGATATAGAACGGGATGTTTTTATACGCCTGCCATGTCCCCGAACCGCCGTCTTCATTCCAGATATCAACAGACTGACCGTTCTTTACAAAATTGGAAAACCGCTCTCCCAGTCCGTATACCTTATCACCGACATTGAGAGAAAGCTCTTCTGCCATGTACGCCTGACCGGTCTTTGTATTCTGCATATATCCGTCAGAACGGATGCCCGTCGAAGTCAACATCTTTCCGCCCCCATAGTATGAAATGAGGAACGGATCGCTGCGGTGGGCCTTCATCACAAGGTCACCCGTGCGGAACGTGAACATTTGCGCTTCTTCATCATATTCCGAGGACAGACGATCTTCCGGAACTTCCTGCTCATGAAT
>ONOC01000122.1 GCA_900319355.1 uncultured Eubacteriales bacterium
TTTTTATAGGCATTGATCATAACCGTTCCGCTCTCATGCTTTCTTTTCCGGATAAAAGGCGATGCACTGTAATTTGAATGAATATGCCCGAAAAACATGTAGCCGGGTTTTTCCTCCTTGAGAAGCTCATTGAAACATGCAAAGCCTCTGTGCGGCAGATCGTTCATATCGCCGTAGCCGGCCGCAGGCGCATGTGTCACGAGCACATCGAAACCGTTCCTGAGAACAATTTCACGTTTCACCCTGCGGATCCGCTCTTTCATCTCCTCTTCCGTATACTGACAGGCCCGGTAGGGAATGTACTCCATGGATCCTCCGAGGCCCAGAATCCTCAGTCCTTTATAGTCAAACACCCTGTCCTCGATGGAGATGCATCCTTCGGGCGGTTCCTTCACAAAACGCGTGTCATGATTTCCGCGCACGTACAGAAGCGGACAGCTGGCCATCGTTGCAATAAATTCCAGATATTCCTTTTTCAGATCCCCGCACGAAATAATCAGATCGTATGGCTTCAGCATACCCGGTCTGTAATAATCCCAGAGGGACTTGTCTTCCTCATCAGCAATCAGCAGAAGCTTCATTTTTTTCTGTTACTGTTTCCTTTCCTTCCGCGGCCTCTGACGGAACTTCTGTTTGGTCCGTTCTGCCGGTCTCGGTCAGAGCTTCCTTCACGAGCGCATAATTTTCAGGATTTCTGTACTGAATCAGCGCGCGCTGCATGGCCTTGCGGTGAGGATTTTTCTCTGAATAGACCGGTTCCCCTGTCAGGGGATCGAGTCCTGTGTAATACATGGTGGTGGATACTGTGCCGGGTGTCGGGTAAAAATCCTGCACCTGCTCAGGGTTGAACCCCATGTCGCTCACGGCCTCCGCGAGTTCCACCGCATCCTCCATCCGGCTGCCCGGGTGCGAGGACATCAGATACGGGACGAGATACTGATTTTTGCCGAGCTTCTGATTCACTTTCTGAAACTCATTTTCAAACTTCCGGTATACCTCAGGCGCAGGCTTGCCCATCGTTCGCAGCACCCTGGCCGAAATGTGCTCCGGTGCCACCCTCATCTGTCCGCTCACATGATACCGGCACAGTTCGGTGAGGAAAGTTCTGTCTTTATCCGCCAGAAGGTAATCAAAGCGGAAGCCCGAGCGGACAAAGACTTTCTTCACGCCGGGCAGCGCCCGCAGTTCCCTTAACAGACGGATATAATCCGAGTGATCTGCCACAAGATTTCTGCAGGGACGCGGCCACAGGCACCGGCGGTCCGTGCACGCGCCGTACTTCAGCTGTTTTGCGCAGGCAGGTGCCCTGAATTCCGCTGTCGGTCCGCCGACATCATGGATATAGCCCTTGAATCCGGGATCCTGTATCATCAGCTTCGCTTCATTTATGATCGACTCATGGCTTCTCGCCTGAACAATCCTGCCCTCATGCATGGTCAGTGCACAGAAATTGCACTCGCCGAAGCATCCTCTGTTCGAGGTCAGGCTGAAACGGATTTCCTGAAAAGCAGGGATGCCGCCCTCGCTGTCGTACATCGGATGCCATCGCCTCATGTAGGGCAGCGCATAGATGTCATCCATCTCCATTTCAGTGAGCGGCATGGCCGGCGGATTCTGCACGACATACGTAAATCCCGCTGATTCGCGTGCGGTTTCGGGCCCTGTACCGGGATTTTCATCCGTTTTTCTTCTTCCTGAACCGTAAGGTTCGTAGATGACCTTCGCCGAAAAAGGATCTGTATTGCGGTACTGAATGGCGTAGCTCTCCGCGTATGCCTTTTTCCCTTCCGCTGAATCTTCGCTGATGCTGTCAAAATCCGGCAGTCTCACCGCATCTTCCGGAAAATCATCTTTTCTTGTCTTCCACACGGTGCCGCGGATCCAGGTGATATCTCTGACATCAATGCCGGAATCCAGGGCCTCGGCAATCTCCACGATACTTTTCTCTCCCATGCCGTAAGAGATCAGATCCGCACCTGACTCCAGCAGTATGGACCTGCGCACGCGGTCAGACCAGTAATCATAATGGCCGAGCCGTCTCAGGCTTGCCTCCAGTCCGCCGAGAATCACTGGCACATCATGAAAAAAACGCCGGATCATATTGCAGTAGACAATGACCGCTCTGTCCGGCCGTCTGCCTGCCTCCCCGCCCGGGCTGTACAGATCCGTGCTCCGTCTCTTTTTTGCCACAGTATAGTGAAGCACCATGGAATCCATGTTGCCGGAAGACACAAGAAACGCGAGTCTCGGCTTTCCGAGCGCCGTGATACTCGCGGGATCATGATAATCCGGCTGGCACATCATGGCCACGGAATATCCCCGGTCCTCAAGCACCCGGCTGATGATGGCTGCCCCGAAGCTGGGGTGGTCCACATAGGCATCGCCGCACACATAGATAAAATCGGGCTGTTCAATTCCTCTTTCTTTCAGGTCATCTCTGCTGACCGGAAGAAATCCCTCAGCCATTCATTCTCTCCTTTGCGAGACAGATGATTTTCTCCGCGGCTTCTTCCGCCGTCATGTCCGAAGTATCCAGGTACACCGCATCTGAAGCCTGTTTCAGCGGCGCCGTCTCCCTGTGCATGTCCGCGTAATCACGCTTTTCAATATCCTCTTCGATCTCCGCCAGATCAGGATGCTCTCCTTTCTGCTGAAGCTCTCCGAACCGCCGAAGTGCTCTCGTGTGGACACTGGCAGTGAGAAAAATCTTCAGCGGAGCATCCGGGAGGACAACCGTTCCGATGTCACGCCCGTCCATGACAACGCTGTTCTTTTCGGCGATGTCCCTCTGCATGGCCGTCATTTTGCGGCGGTTCTCCGGATAACGGCTTGTCTTCGACGCCATCATGCCGGCCTGCTCCGTGCGGATCCGGTCCGTTACGTCAGTTCCGTTCAGAATGACATGCTGTTCGCCATTCTCGATTTTTAACGC
>ONOC01000121.1 GCA_900319355.1 uncultured Eubacteriales bacterium
TGCGGAGGAATCAGAATATCAGCACATATACACTGAATAAACTGTGTTACATTCTGACCTGCGGTCTGGTCGATATTGTGGAATTCCGTGAAGATCCGGACGAAGAACGTCCAGTGAAACGCGTCCCCTGATACCTGCAGCAATTATTATCAGAATCTATGAGAGAGCGGTCATGCTCTCTCATTTTTTCTTGATTTATGTTGAATCTTTCATTCGGTTTGACGTTTGCTATTCCTCGTTAACGGCATCCTTTCAGCATGGCAGACCACTGCACTTTATGACAGATATGAAAAGGAATACAGCGATTCTATACTTTTCGTAAGAGCTCACTTTCTGAAAGGATTATCGGATCCGAAATCCTAATAAGCCGGCCGGCTTTCCAGATAACTGATATTAGAGGAGGAAATAATGGTTTTTGTTATCGGCTCGGATCCTGCAGGAAAAGACCTGAAGGAAATCATCATACAGTTTCTTTCGGAAAACTCGTACGAAGTGATTGATGTGACCGGAAATGATCTGGTTGATTTCGTCGATGCATCGATAGCTGTCGTACGTGAAGTCAGGAAATCAGGTGACCGCTACGGCATCATTGTCGACGCATATGGCGCAGGTCCGTTCATGACAGTCACCAGGATCAAGGGCGTCATCGCCGCTGAAGTATCTGACGAGAGAACTGCTTATATGACCCGTTCACATAATAATGCGCGGATCATCACCCTCGGATCGCAGATTACCGGTCCTGCCATGGCAAAGAACATCGTGAAAAGCTTCGCGGAAGGTTCTTATGACGGCGGCCGTCACCAGGTCCGTGTGGACATGCTTAATCATATGGGAAAAGAAATCATGCTGGAGGAAACGGAATGAGGATCGCACTGGGATGTGACCATATTGTCACAATCGAAAAGATTGCCGTCGCTGACCATCTCAAGGAGAAAGGTCATGAAGTGATTGACTGCGGCACATATGACAATTACCGCACGCATTATCCGATTTACGGAAAGCGTGTCGGTGAGGCGGTTGCCCATGGCGAAGCAGATTTCGGCATCTGCATCTGCGGAACAGGCGTCGGCATCAACAATGCCGTAAACAAAGTTCCCGGCATCCGTGCAGCGCTTGTGCGCGACATGACGACAGCTCTTTACGCCAGAAAGGAACTTAATGCGAATGTCATCGGGTTCGGCGGAAAGATTACAGGCGGCTTTCTGATCAACGATATCATTGACGCATTTCTCGAAGCGGAATATGTCCCGACGGAGGAAAACAGAAAGCTGATCGAAAAGATTAACAGGCTGGATACCGCTGCCGACGGACAGGAGGATCCGCACTTCTTCGACGAGTTCCTGGAGAAATACAGGCGCGGAGAATACGTATGATCCTGACCGTCACGATGAACCCGTCCATTGACATCGCCTATCAGATTCCCCGTCTGATTCTCGACGGTGTCAACCGTCCGGAAGAGACGCATAAAACGCCGGGCGGAAAAGGTCTCAATGTTACGCGCGTGCTCAGCGAATTCGGCGAAGACGTCACAGCCACCGGACTGATCGCAGGCCGGAACGGAGATTATCTGCAGGAAGAACTGGACAAAGCGGGAATCCGCACCGCGTTCTTCCGGGTGGAGGGGAATACACGCAACTGCATCGCTGTGCTTCACGAAGGGATGCAGACCGAAATACTGGAAGCCGGACCGGAGATTTCACTGGCAGACTACAGCCGCTTCTGCGCATACTTCGCCGAAACGGTCAGAAAAGCAGGTGCTGTAGTTTTTTCCGGCAGTCTGCCCAAAGGGATTCCGGATACCTGCTATGCGGAAATGACAAAAGTCTGCCGTCAGAACGGAATTCCCG
The DNA here is from genome assembly GCA_900319355.1 of uncultured Eubacteriales bacterium. Classification (GTDB taxonomy): domain Bacteria; phylum Bacillota; class Clostridia; order Lachnospirales; family Lachnospiraceae; genus Bilifractor. The sequence continues at coordinate 1,848 of ONOC01000121.1, forward strand.
TCATCCTGGACTGTTCGGGGAAGGCGCTTGAGGCCTCCCTGAAGGCGGAAGTCAAACCGACGGCGATCAAGCCCAATACCGACGAACTCGGACAGATTCTGAAAAGAGAAGTTCCCCGGGACACGGAAGCTCTCATGGAAGCACTCTCGGAAGAACCGTTCGAAGGAATCGGATGGATCATCGTATCACTGGGTGGCGACGGATGTTTCGCGCGCCACGGAAGTCATTTCTATAAAGTTGATATTCCGAAAATCCATGTGGTCAGTCCGGTCGGTTCGGGAGATTCCACCGTTGCCGGCATCGCTTCCGGCATTGTGAACGGGCTCTCTGATGAAGAACTGCTGAAGCGGGCGAACACGCTGGGCATGTTAAACGCGATGGAGAAACAGACCGGTCACGTCAATATAGAACACTATAATGAACTGTTTCAGAAAATAACAGTTACCGAGGTATATAAGAAATGAAACTGACAGAAAACAAAAAAGCCTATATGGCCCGTCTCAGCGATGACAGGGGCGTCAT
>ONOC01000120.1 GCA_900319355.1 uncultured Eubacteriales bacterium
GGTATGAGGATGTAGCGCGATAGCGCGAAATCCGAATACCTGTAGGATTGCGGGAGTGCGAAGCACGGAGCAATCCGTAGCTTATACAGTATGTGGCACTACTTGTAGTATGGGGTTTACTGTATGTGTCCGTCGCATGCATCATCCTTTTCGCTCCGGTCACATTCGCCGTGTATCTCCATCAGTCATTCTCACCTTTTCATGTAACCTGTTTCAGCATATTAAATATACTCAAATATGCTCATCGCATATTCCTCTGGCTTCGTCGAGATTTCGGAAATGTCTGGTCTCCAGCGCCTCGTTTGCCGCCGTACGTCTGATGATATCCTTCAGCAGGGTGTCCAGCTCCGTCCCCTCGGAATAATCGGCCGCGGTGAAATAGCGGATTCTGTTGTCCCGCATCATACGGTATACTTTTTCCCTGTTCTCTTTTACCGGATCATAGACGCCGATGGCATAGCCCCCGTAGGAGTTCACAAGCTTCATGCACGGTATGTCGGTGTCGCTGTCCCCGATGTAGACCATGTTTCTGAACGGCACTCTGAGGTCGTCCGGCTGAAAATATTCATTGACGCCGTCGTCATTGACATCCAGCACTCCTTTTTCAATTCTGAAGAGAAACTGCGTCTTATTGGTATAATTGATCACCTGAGCCGGCCACTTCGCCACGCCGCGCTCATTGTAATAAAATGAGCTTGCGTAGATTTTTTCAAAGGCTCCGTTTCTGGCAATCTCCGTGCCCTCGATCATCTCCTTCAGTCCGGAAGAAATGATGTAATGCTCCACAATCACGCCGTGCTCCCTGCCGAATTTCCGTGTTCTGTCGAACCATGTGCTGACGCCGGGAAAAAGGCTGACCCTCGATCCGTACTCCATCAGTTTTTCGCGGTTGAAAATGATTCTGCCCTCTGCCTCCTGTACCATCTTGTACATATAGGCGAGGTTCGAATCCATGTCATTATCCGCCGCCATTCTGTTCGTTTCCTCCCAGAAGGTACCGATATCATATCCGACCGACTGAATATAGCCCTGAGCCTGCATGTCGTCCGGCGAGAGTGTCTTGTCGAAATCATAGCAGACGGCAAGAACCGGTTTGTCTTCCTTGTGCCTCCTGTCGTACTTTTTCTTCTGCTCCGCCATCATCTGCCGTCCTTTCCCTGCAGCTCATCTTTGCTCTCCCCGGCGTGTTCCTCTTCTTCGATCACCTGATCCGTCTCTCCGAAGCCATGGGATTTTACCGGTCCCGCATCATGCTGCGCCGTCTGACGCTGCTTCTCTGCTTTTCTCCTCTCTGCCTTCTCCGCCAGAAAGCAGAAAAGCAGATCTCCTGCATTGGAATAAAGAAACACAGTCTCCTCCTTTCAAAACAGTGATCCGCTTTTCAGATGATACACGAAGTGTAATGCGGTGAGGCGAACGCCGCGTCAGACCGACAAAGTCGGGCTCATGTGACAGCTGCGAGAGTTGCAAAGCAACGAAGCAGCTGTCTTAATACAGTATGTGGCACTACTTGCAGTATGGGTTTACTGCTCATTGATGTAATTGACAAGGCCTCCGGCCGTGATGATTTTCTGCATGAACGGAGGGAAAGCCTGTCCCCGGTACTGCCTGCCCTTTGTCACATCGGTGATGATACCGGTATCAAAATCAACCTTCACGTCATCACCGGCCTCAATATCCTCTGCCGCCTCAGGACATTCAATGATCGGAAGACCGATATTGATGGCGTTTCTGTAAAAAATCCTCGCGAAGGTTGCGGCGATAACGCAGCTGACACCTGCCGCCTTGATGGCGATCGGTGCATGCTCTCTTGAGGAGCCGCAGCCGAAATTCTTATCAGCCACAATGATGTCGCCCTTCTGAACCTTCTTCACAAATTCCTTATCGATATCCTCCATGCAGTGCTGCGCGAGCTCCGCCGGATCAGAGGAATTCAGATAACGGGCGGGAATAATGACATCGGTATCGACATTGTCTCCGTATTTAAATACTTTTCCTTCTGCCTGCATCTCTTCCGCCTCCTTATAATCCAAGCTCCGCGGGTGCGCTGATTTTGCCGGTAACAGCACTGGCCGCCGCTACCGCAGGATCCGCGAGATAAATTTCCGAATCTGTATGGCCCATCCGTCCGACAAAGTTGCGGTTTGTCGTGGAAACGCAGCGTTCACCTGCCGCAAGAATGCCCATGTAACCGCCGAGGCAGGGACCGCAGGTCGGTGTGCTGACAACGGCGCCGGCCTCAATAAACGTTTCAATCAGCCCTTCCTTCAGTGCTTCCAGATAAATCGCCTGTGTCGCAGGAATAACGATGCAGCGGACATCCTTTGCCACCTTTCTTCCCTTCAGGACAGCAGCTGCTGTTCTCAGATCCTCAATACGTCCGTTGGTGCAGGAACCGATGACGGACTGATCAATCCGGATATCACCGATTTCGTCAAAGGTGCGTGTGTTCTCCGGCAGATGCGGGAAGGAAACCGTTGCTTTCAGCTTCGACAGGTCGATGGTGACCGTGCGCTCATAAACAGCATCCGGATCCGCCTTGTAAACCGTCCACTTTTTATCGGTATGATGCTTCATGTATTCAACGGTTCTGTCA
>ONOC01000119.1 GCA_900319355.1 uncultured Eubacteriales bacterium
AGATTTGAAATCCTTACAGTTATTATACTCCTATAGGTGCCGCAAAGCCGCATATTTACTGGAAAAATTGAACTTTTTACGTTTGTTCAGCAGACACTATGTAAGGCTGCTGATGTATACGGCGTTACCCAGAAGCATATCCGCTTACTTGCTGTCAAGACTGAAAAACCAGTTGAGTCTCTTCCGCTGTTCAGCGAGTTCGTTGTACTGCAGACATTCGTACTGCCACTCCTCATTCAGCGTTGTGGCGTCGCCTGAAGCCCAGGTGTGATACTCGCCGTCTGTGCCCAGATAGCCGAAATGGTTCAGCGCCGGGATCTCGGCCTGCAGATCCTTCAGGTAATAGTTGTAATGCGTCATGTCAAGGCCGGTCAGTTCAAGAAGCATGGTGGACAGGTAATTGGTACTGGTCACCACATTCTCCGCCTCGGGGATATCATAGTTCGCCCAGATAAAGAACGGTGTCGAATAGAACTTCTGCTTCTTGTCAAGCGGCAGATTATTCACCGAATCTCCGGCAATATATCTGTAAAAATCATCCGGCATCGTCGGATAATGATCGCCCCACATGCAGATAATGGTCGGCTCATCATAATTCTTGAAATACTCGATCAGATACTCCAGCGCCTTGTCGCTCAGATTTTCCAGCGTCAGGTAACGCTCCACGACATTCAGGTCGTCCTGGCTGATCGAAGTCTGGTCCAGACCGTCCACGGTGATATATGAATCAACATCATCGGCGCTGTAACCACCGTGATTCTGCATCGTAATATCAAACAGGAACAGCGGATCATCCTTGTTCTTCTTGTTTTTAACCTTATCGATCAGGAATTCATAGTTCGACTGATCGCTGATATGGCTGTGATAATACGTAGCCTTCGAGGTGTCAAAATCATCCTCCGAAAGGAACTGGTCAAAACCGAGCAGCCTGTAAGCTGTCGGCCGGTTCCAGTTGCTCGCCTTGTAAGGATGGACCGCGATGGCCTGGTAACCCTGTGATTTCAGCGTGGAAACAAGAGAATACTGATCATGCGTGAAATAACTCACATATGGAACCATGGCCGGGAATCTCTTGACAGAGTTGCCTGTCAGGAACTCATACTCCGTCTTCGCGGTACCTCCGCCGATGATGCAGACCATGTTGTGACCCTTGATCGTATTTTCCTTCAGGGAATTGTAATACGGCATGATCGGCTCATTCGTCGTAAAATCACCGCCGTATTCATAGTCTCCCCAGGACTCGTTCATGATGCAGATGATATTGACCGGTTTGACATCGGTAATATCGTTTTTCCGCTCATCTTCGGCAGCTTCTTCTGCGATCTGCTTCGTTCCGGAAACCGTATAGCCGTCCGGCGGCGTAAGCCGCATGTACTTGGCTACGCAGGCGAATCCCACTGTCGTACCGACTTCCTTATAAGTCTTATATGGAGCAAACAGATCCGTCACAATCCCGGCGGCACCGTTCCAGTTCACCTTCAGATAAAACGGCACCATGGCCACCATAAATACAGCCACACCGGCGCGGAGAAGGATCTTTTTAATGACGCCCTTCTTCACCAGAACGTAGTGGCGCATATTCAGGAAAATGCCGAGCAGATCCAGGCAGAACACGATGGCCAGCGCCAGACCTCTCGTCAGCGGTGTTGAATAGTTGCCGACAACCGTCGTCGCTGTCCACAGGCTGAAAAAGTCGATCGCCTGAAGCGGCTCACTGCGGAACGTGAATACCAGATAAAAGGCAATGGCAAAGCTCGTCCAGATAATGAGGATCGCGCTCATAGCCCGCCTCAGCGAATTCAGCCAGAAGAGCATGATCATCGTCATGATAAAAATCCCTGCGATGTTCATCAGCACATAGCGGAATTTCATCTGCATCAGATCCGGATTGTTTACATATTCAAGAATCCAGAAGCAGTAAATATCCGCAGCCAGCGCAATCAGCAGATGATAAGGCTTCATCTGGTATTTTTTTAATTTGCCGTTTGCCTCATATTCCTTGGTCGGACGCAGAAGGCACACGGATACAAAAGCCGAGATCAGAACGGCCGCAATGGCAAGAATCAGAAATCCCACGCCTCCCGGTGCAGGAATACCGGCATCCGCCTCCGCATTTCCGCCGATAATGGCTTTCGAGAAGCAGAGCGTCAGCACCATCGTCACCAGCCAGTAGATGCCCCAGAATTTCTTATACTTCTTCGAATAAGGGTACGTCTTCCAGGGTTTTCGTCCGAATGTTTTCTTTTCCGGCTCATCCTCAGCAGAAAGCGGTTCCTCTGAAACCGTCTCCTCAGATGCTTTCGTCTCAGATGGCGTCTCTTCCGGTGCTGTCACATCAGGTGACATCTCATCCGGTGCCTTCACATCAGATTCCGTCTCCTCCGGTACAGCATCCATGTTCGTCAGTTGCTTTTCGTCTTCCATGATACAGGCCTCTTTGTACTTATTTCTCCCCACTCAGTCAGTGCACTATTATACTGATTTCGGTCCATAATTGCAATTCGGATTCACCTGCTTATTTCATCCGTCATAACTGTTCAGACGCGGCGTCGGCCGTCGGATGCTGTCACCCTCTGAGCGACTTCACAGAGCCGATGTATCTCCCGGTCAGTTGAGCGAAGAAAGGCGATAAGCGCGAGGAC
>ONOC01000118.1 GCA_900319355.1 uncultured Eubacteriales bacterium
TGTTCCTCCCAATCACAAGCCGGTCGGAACGGTTGTCATGACGACGGATGGCTATTTGAAACGCAAGATCAGGGAACCGAATGTCTGGGAGTTTGTGCACCGCGCGGAGTATGAGAAGCATAACGGCCCCATACCGGATGGGATGGGTGTGATGTTCAAAGACGGAAACCATGAGAACTGTGCTATCAGCAATCTTGCACTGATCAGCAAGGCGGAGAACGCGCAGCTGAACCGGAGGCATCTGAGGTTCGAGGATCCGGAGCTGACAGAGAGCGGCGTGCTTGTGGCGAAAATACTGGCGCTGTCCGTAGAAAGGAAACGCAGGGGCGGAAAGCGAAGAAACGAAAAGGAGGAAAAACAATGCATGACGAAAGGCTGACATTGGCCACCATTTGCGGCGGGGCCTTGCAGGAGAAAGTGGACAGGGCGCTTGAAAAAGTCGCGAAGAACATTCTCGACCCGAATACGGAGCCGGGGAAGAAACGAACAATCACGCTGAAGATTACGCTGAAACCGAATGAAGCAGATGCCGAAGACGTCAAGGTCAGCGCGGAGGTTTCCTACACGCTTGCGCCGGAGACCGGGGTAGCGACACAGTTCTTTGTGAACAAAGACCTTGAGAATGATTCCGTGACGGTGATGGAACACAAACGCGGTGAAATCCGGGGACAGCTTGATTTCAGCGACATCGGTTTTTATCCGGATGGAAAGGCGGATGTCAGGACGGTAAGAAAGACAGAGAACGAAACACCGGACCGCGATCAGGCGGATTTTGATCCGGAGACCGGCGAGGTAAGAGAGGCAGCGGGAGAACCGATCAACTTCAGAAAGGAGCGCAGAGCATGATCGCAAAGGCAATCGACAGGATTCTGGAACTGGGAGTACCGACAACCGTCAGGGTGAATGAGGAGAATTACAGCACGAGGCCGTTATTCCGGATCAGCAGGGAGCAGCGGGCGGAACCGATCACGACGACATCGCTGACAAGCCTCATCGAATACATCCGAAATTTCCACGAGGCGCTCAAGCCGATCCCGTATCTCGTTCACGTGGTCAGCCCGACGCAGGTCAATCTGGTATCCGCTCTCGACAGCGACCGTGAAAGGGAAATCCTCATGTGGGTGAAGGCGGAGGTCCCGCGGTTTGCGTTCGGGGAGTTTGTAGACAACGAAGCCTTCATGATCGCAGTGCAGTCGAAGTTCGCTGACGACAAGAACACGGACAAGGACCTGATCTTGAAATTCGCAGGGACTGTTACGAACGGGAGCGTGAAGGAGTACGGGGATGACGGGGTGACACAGAAAGCGACGATCCGGCAGGGCGTGGCTTCGAAGACGGAAGCAATCGTTCCGTCCCCGTGCGTACTCCGGCCGTTCCGGACGTTCACGGAGGTGGAGCAGCCGGCATCCCCATTCATCTTCCGGATGAAAGACCGGGGAGAAAACAGCGTTTGCTCCGCGCTGTTCGAGGCAGACGGAGGCGCATGGAAGAATGAGGCGAGGAAGAATATCTGCATGTACCTGACTGAAAGACTGAAAGGGTCTGATGTCACAGTAATCTGGTGAAGCCTTGCTGCCGTAAAGGCAGAGGCCACCGTGCGGAAATATCAGTGGTGAGCGACGCAACAGGGCCTGTGCTGAGCACGGACGGCGCAGGCCCGGAAAGGAGGCGCGACGGGATGATCAGCAAAAGAGACGCAGCGGCGCGGATCACGGAAGCCGGGTATCCGGCGGAAGTGAAAAACGGAGTCGTGGTGATACGGGACCCGCTGAACCGGCGACGGCAGCGGGATGTTGTGAGGATCCTGAAAGAGATCGGGTATCACGCGAGTTTCGGATGGATGGAGGCGGGAAAGAATGAGTGCTGAACAGACTGTCACTGAGATCATGAACGAGGTGAAGGAAAAAATCTGTGACAACTATTGTAAGTATGTAGAAGATCTGAGGGGAGAGAAAGAATATCACGATCTGATCAGGATTTACTGTAATCGATGCCCATTGAACCGGATTTGAAAGGAGACGACGATGAAGATTGTACTGGATAAAGGCGCATTTGAACCGAAGAAGGCACATAAAGAGGATGCAGGCTATGATTTGCGGAGCCCGAAGACCGTGATGCTGAAGGCACACGGATGCATTTGCATCGATACGGGCGTTCATATGGCTATACCGGCCGGATTCTATGGGAAGCTGGAGAGCAAGAGCGGTCTGAATGTGAAACGCGGCATTGTTTCTCTCGGAGGCGTCATCGATTCCGGATATACGGGCAGTATTGTGACGAAGCTGTACAACCTGAGCGATCGTGATTATATGTTCCGGAGAGGCGATAAGGTTGTTCAGATCATCATTCAGCCGTGCGTCGGGCCGCTGATGGAGATTGTCGAAAGCCTGGATGATACAGAAAGGGGAGGCGGAGGATTTGGAAGCAGCGGAAGGTAAGTGTGATCAGCGTCTCAGGATGCAGTTGACGAATGAACTGCAAAACGATTACAGACAATGGAAGGCTGTGTATGAATACGGCCATTATGATCCGTTCTGGGCGGATGGATCGAATCTCTTCCTGATCCGGAACCATATTATCGCGGACAAGAAGGCAATCCGAGAAAACCTGAAGCCGGAAGATTATCCGGAAGAATATGCCTGGGATCTGCCTCAGGAAGTGCCGTCTGAGTATATGGCAAGGCCGGATGAGATCATGACAAGGGCGG
>ONOC01000116.1 GCA_900319355.1 uncultured Eubacteriales bacterium
ACGATATTCTGTCGGACTATGACCTTCCGGACGAACGGAAGAATCCGGATCATATCTGGAACCGTAAGACGAAGATCACGGAGGAAGCCGCCTATGCGCTGACGCGGCAGTTTCGGGGTGACGGCGTTCAGAACTATGTGGATACAGGCGTCCGGCTTTATGAGAACGCGGCGGACTCATGGACAATTCTTGCGAGGATTGACGTGCCGAAAAAGGCGGATGACGGCGACCATGTGTATTTCTCCTGTTTCGACGAGACAAAGGACAAATACAATGGCCTTCTGGTGACACAGAAGGAAGACGGTTCCCTCAACCTGAATTACGGGAACGGGGGGCAGCACGCCGTCGACGGTCTTTCAGGCACCGTGGATCTTGCCATTGTCAAGGCTGGTACCACCATGGCGGTCTATGTCAACGGCGAGAAAGAAAATGAAATGAAGCTGGATACCGTCGCCGACTACGACGGGGATTTTCTGATCGGCTGTCAGGAGAACGCGGAAGGGGAGAAGTTCCGCTTCGGCGACAGGAAGGTGTACAATCTGGAGATTTATGACAGTATCCTGAGCAGTCAGCAGATCAGCTCGTGGAGTCCGGAGGCGCTGCCTGTCCCCAAGGGAGTCACTTACCTTAACGATAAGGAAGAGAAGAAAAACGTTCTGACCTCCCTCACCAGCCGTTTTGAGGGGGACGGTGCCGGAAATGCGCTGGATACTGGCGTGAAGCTCTATGAAGACCCGATGTCATCATGGACGCTGTTTTCAAAGATAGAGCCGGATCTGGATAGGGGGGATTCTGTCTATTACTCCTGCTTCGCGGAGGACCAGAAAAATTACCGGGGGATTCTTGTGCGGCGCGAGGATGAGGGGAAACTGAACATCGTATACGGTGACGGGACAGGGATCACGGCGGATATGCCGACGGACAGACCGTCGGCGCTGGTGATCAGGAAGAACCGTCTTGCCTACGACATCTGGCTGAACGGAAAGAAGCTCGTTGACGGCGAAGCCCATGAAACCGACGCTTACGGCGGCGATCTGATGATTGGCTGCGAGCTGGATGAAAACGGGACTCCGTATCGCTATTCTGGCACAACAGTCGACAACTTCGAGGTGATCGACGGACTGCTTCCAGATGAAAAGATTCTTGCATGGGATCCGGAGACACTTCCGGAAGCGAAGGAAAAACCGGGCAGCGATGTGACATACACGCTGGATGAACCCTTTGCCGGGAATGGAGAGGACGCCAGTGTTGATACGGGCGTACAGCTCTATGACGTGCCGAAAAAGGACTGGTCTTTGAACTGCATGGTGGATCCGGGCGGAAGCGGTACGCTTTTCTCCTGCTTCGCGGAGGATCCGGCCGATTACAGGGGACTCGCCGTGCGGCAGTCGGATGATACGACGCTCACCCTGATTACCGGTCAGGCCAGTACAGAGATCACAATTCCGGACGGCATCAGATATGCGCTTGGCATTGTCAAGCGGGATGATGTTTACACCATCTACATTGACGGAGAGAAGCAGGCGGAGGTACAGAGTCTTTGCTCTGCCTATGACGGAACACTGCTGATCGGCTGTGAGCGGACTGTAACCGGCAGGTACTTCCGGTACTCAACCCAGAGGCTCAGGCAGCTGAAAGTCTCTTCAGGAGCCGAGGGAGGGAAGAAAGTCAGGCAGTTCTGGAAAGACGGACAGTCTGATCAGACATACAGGAAATGAAACGTGGTCCTCAGCTGCCTGCGGGGCGATCCGTATGCGGCGGGCGTAAGGGACATTCCGGCACAGGAGAGAAGATAAGAGTATGACAGCAAGAAAGCAAGCAATGGGGAAAGGAAGATTTCTTACGGAGAGCAGAGCCATCGCGCTTGCCGCTGCGGCTGCCGCCTTTCTCTGCCTCACGGCAGCCCTGTATTCCGGCACACGGGTCTATACGGTGGATTACGGACAGTATGAAAACTACTTTCCCGATCTTTCTGTTACATGGACGAAGGCAGACCAGGCCCAGGGGAAACTCCAGTATAGCCGCGCTGTCACGACATTTGACTGGACGCATTTTTCGTGGATGAAGCTGTTCACACCCACGGAGAGCGGCGCCCTCATCTATGGAGTCGCGCTGGTTAGACTTTTCGCGGAACCGATGGGCTCCCCGCTGTCGCTGGATTCTCTGGCTCTTGTCTGGTCCCTGCTCCTTTCCGTCAGTGTGTACGCCATCACATCAGCGCTTGCGGGTTATCCGCGGACAAAAAAAGTCTGTGCCGTTCCTGCAGTGCTTCTCTGTCTGATCTTCACGGACGGCAATTTCGCCGCTACGCTTCGCAGTCTTTACCCGCAGGGAAGCGCGATTGTGCTCACGCTGCTTTACGCGTCTTCGGTTCTGTGGATCCTTCTGAAAAAATCTTATGGAACGCTGCCGCTATTATGTACAACCGTGCTCGGAGCGATCTTTTTGAAAGCGGTTTCTCCGTTTTTTGTTTTCCTTCCTTTTGTTATTTTATGGGAGGGATATGCCGTCTGGCACGGAGTGATTTACCGGGGCGGAAAAAGGGCATTGGTTCCGGTTCTTGCGCTGCTGCTTACCCTGACGGGCGTCGAAGGCGCCCTGAAGGCGGATCAGATGGATTCCGATTATTTTTCGGAAGCGGCCCGGTATGAGTCTGTTTTTACGGAAGCTCTATCTTATGCGGACACGGGTCTTCAGAAACAATACCTGAAAGAGCTGGGGCTTGACCAGAGCTATCGGAAGGATATCGGAAAATCGTACTATGATGAGGAAAACACCTTCACTCATGACCCGAGGAACGCGAAGGAGGCGGCAAAGC
>ONOC01000112.1 GCA_900319355.1 uncultured Eubacteriales bacterium
TGATACCCTTATATCGTTTTGAATATTATTTTCGCACAAAACAGCAAAAATCCTGCTGCGATAATCAGGAAATTTTCACAATAAAAAAAGACAGGTACCGAAGCATCTGTCTCTTTTATTTATTGAATCTGTCAATTTGCCATGCCTGTCTTCATGTATCTGTCTGCCGTTCTGCCGGGTTTAATTTTTGAAGGAGTGAACCGGTGCCGGGATACGGCCGGTGCGGTTGACGAACCCGTCACAGCTGAAACGGCTGACGGGCATGATCGGCGCGCTGCCGAGCAGGCCGCCGAATTCCAGTGTATCTCCCTCTTTCTTTCCGATCGCAGGGATGAGACGGACCGCCGTCGTCTTGCAGTTGATCATGCCGATGGCCATCTCGTCCGCAATGATGCCGGAAATGGTCGTGCTCTTCGTGTCGCCCGGGATGGCGATCATATCCAGACCGACCGAGCATACGCAGGTCATGGCCTCCAGCTTTTCGATATGGAGTGAGCCGCGGTTCACGGCATTGATCATGCCCTGGTCCTCGCTGACCGGGATGAAGGCGCCGGACAGGCCGCCTACGTAATGGGAAGCCATCAGGCCGCCCTTCTTGACCTGATCATTCAGCAGTGCCAGTGCCGCCGTCGTTCCGGGCGCGCCGGTGGATTCCAGACCCATCTCTTCAAGGATGTCCGCCACCGAATCTCCGACAGCCGGCGTCGGCGCGAGGGACAGGTCGATGATACCGAAAGGCACATTCAGTCTTCTCGATGCTTCCTGCGCAACAAGCTGACCGACACGGGTTACCTTGAACGCGGTTTTCTTGATCGTCTCACAGAGCACCTCGAAGCTTTCACCGCGGACCTTCTCCAGCGCCGCCTTAACAACACCGGGGCCGGACACGCCGACATTGATCACGGCATCTGCCTCCGTCACGCCGTGAAAGGCGCCCGCCATGAACGGGTTGTCATCCGGCGCATTGCAGAATATGACAAGCTTGGCGCAGCCGAGGCAGTCATTTTCCTTCGTTGCTTCCGCTGTGCTTCTCACAACCTCGCCCATCAGCTTGACGGCATCCATGTTGATACCGGTTCTGGTGGAACCCACGTTGACAGAGCTGCAGACCAGTTCGGTTCTCGCAAGTGCCATCGGAATCGAGCGGATCAGCAGTTCATCGGCCTTCGTCATGCCTTTCGAAACGAGTGCCGAATAACCGCCGAGGAAATTCACGCCGACGTCGTGCGCCGCGCGGTCCAGCGTCTCGGCAACAGAGACAAAATCCTCCGGTGTCCGGCAGGCAGCGCCGCCGATCAGGGCAATCGGTGTCACGGAAATCCGCTTGTTGACAATCGGAATGCCGAACTCCTTCGAGATCTCTTCACCCGTTCTGACCAGATTTCTGGCCTGCGTGGTGATTTTGTCGTAGATTTTTGAATTCATACGGTCGAGATTGGAATCGATGCAGTCCAGAAGGCTGATGCCCATCGTGATCGTCCGGACATCCAGATTCTCGTTCTCAATCATATTGTTGGTTTCACTGGCCTCAAAAATATTGATCATGACTTCATTTGTCCTTCCGTCAGATACTGCTCTCAGATTCTGTGCATCATATCAAAAATATCTTCGCGCTGGCAGTGGATCGCGACGCCGATTTTTTCGCCGACCCTTTTCAGATCCTCAGCCATGTCGGCTGTATTCTTGCCGGAGCGGGATGTATCCGTGATCATCATCATATGAAAATAGCCCTGCATGATGGTCTGGGAAATATCCTCGATGTTGACATTGTTCTCCGCGAGATAGTTGCAGACCGCAGCGATGATGCCGACGGTATCCTTGCCTGTTACGGTGATAATGGTTTTCTTAGCTTCCATGTCTCCTCCTTCTTTTCCTGCCTCCTGAGGCACGTTCTGCCGTGCGGTTTGCTTCAGTATTCAGAATTCCACGGGGGATCCTGTGCGGTCCCTCGGTGCCACATCGATCTGAAAATCTCTGCCGCGGTACGGACTTCCGCTTTCGTTGATTTCCTCGCACACAGTCTCGTAGGCGAGCGCCGGATAATTGTTCTCCGCGCTGAGATGCCCCAGAATAATCCGTCTGGTGTGATCATTCAGCACACGGTCGATCAGCTGTCCGGACCGGTCATTCGAAAGGTGGCCCAGATCACTGGCGATCCGGACCTTCAGCTGATACGGGTAAGGTCCCGTCTCAAGCATGTTCAGATCGTGATTTGCCTCAAGAAACACCACATCCAGTCCCGAAAGGTTCCGGACGGTGTAATCATCCCATCTGCCCATGTCGGTTGCGACCGCGCAGGCGCTGCCGCCGCACTCGATCCTGTAGCCGACCGGCTCCGCCGCATCATGCGAGATGGTAAACGGATCCAGCGTCATGTCGCCGACCGTCACGGGCTCATCTGCCTCCACCTCGTAAAACTGACTGTCGGGGATGACGCCTACTCTTCTGTCACTCTGAATCCGCTTCACGGTGCCGTGCGTCGCATAGATCGGTACGCCGAGCCTTCTCGCCAGCACACCGAGTCCCTTGATATGATCAATGTGCTCATGTGTGACAAAAATCGCGTCGAGATCTGCACCCGTGAATCCGAGTTTGTTCAGCCCTTCTTCTGTTTTCTTTCCCGAAAGCCCGGAATCGACCAGAATACAGCTGTGATCTGATGCTACGAAAACGCAGTTACCGCTGCTTCCGCTCGCCAGGCTGCATAAATACATGTATATTTTCCTCCATCCAACGGCTGAGCTGTGAAGCCGTCTCAGAAAAATCACCGCTGTTGTCAATCACAAAGCGGCATTTTTCTCTGTAAACCTCCTCGGGGAGCTGGCTTTCCATCATCTTCGTGATGCGCTCTTCCGAGTATCCCCGTTCCGAGCGGAGCCGCTGCCTCCGGACGTTTTCATCCGCATAAACATACCACAACTCATCGCATATTTCATCATATTTTTCCTCGATGAGCACCGCCGACTCGAGGAAGAAAAATGCCCTGCCGGCTCTGTCTGTCTCTTCAGCCAGTCTTGCGATCTCACGGCTGACAAGAGGATGCGTCGCCTGATTGAGTTTCTCGAGGAGCTTCTCATTGCCGAAAACAAGCGAGGATACTTTTTTACGGTCCACCTCTCCGTTTTTGTCCAGCACTTCGCTGCCGAACAGGTCCACATAGGCCTGCCAGCAGGGCTGTCCCTTCTCCGTCATGGACCTTGCGAGGTCATCCGAACGGATCACCCGGCAGTCCGTATGCTCTTCCAGCCAGGCGAGCACAGTGTCCGCCATAAACCGGTACCCCTCAGGGGTCGGGTGCACACCGTCCA
>ONOC01000111.1 GCA_900319355.1 uncultured Eubacteriales bacterium
GAGATCGGAGAAATGATGGAGGTCTTCGACGCAGACTGTGTGATCTGCGATGACGAGCTTTCGCCGGCGCAGATGAAAAATCTCGGGGAGGCGCTGGACTGTCCTGTCGTTGACAGGACGCTGCTCATCCTCGATATTTTTGCAGAAAGGGCACAGACGAGCGAGGGCAAAATCCAGGTGGAGCTTGCCGAACTGAAGTACCGGCATGCGCACCTGACCGGCATGCGCCGCTACCTCTCAAGGCAGGGCGGCGGCATCGGCACAAGAGGTCCCGGTGAGAAAAAGCTGGAGATTGACCGCCGTCTGATCGAGGAGAGAATCGGGGCGCTGAACCGCGAGCTGAAGGAAGTGGTCCGCCACCGCGATGTCATCCGGGCAGGCCGGAAAAAGGGCGGTGTGAAGGAGGCGGCGATCGTCGGCTACACGAATGCGGGCAAGTCGACCCTGCTCAATGCGCTGACAGGTGCCGGCGTGCTGGAGGAGGATCAGCTCTTCGCGACGCTGGATCCCACGACGCGGCTGCTCGACCTGCCGGACGGAAGCAGGATCCTGCTCACCGATACGGTCGGTTTCATCCGCAAACTGCCGCATGAACTGATCGACGCTTTCCGGAGTACGCTCGAAGAAGCGGCGTATGCTGACTACATCATCCATGTGGCCGACTGCTCGAATCCTGAGATGGAGCAGCAGATGGATGTCGTCTATGATACCCTTCATACGCTGAAGGCGGACGACAAGCCGGTGGTCACGGTTTTCAACAAGACGGACAGACGCACGGGCGGCAGCCGTCTTCATGACAGCCGTGCGGATTATGTGATCCAGATGTCCGCGAAATACGGCAGCGGCATTGATGATTTTAAGGAAGTCATGCAGAAGCTTCTGCTTGAGGACCAGATTTATATTGAGAGGGTGATCCCTTATAACGAGGCGGGTGTGATTGCAAAAATCCGCTCGTCAGGCAAACTTGTGTCAGAAGAATACGGCCCGGAGGGCATTGAGGTGAAAGCCTACGTCCCGCAGGAGCTTTATGGAAAATTATAGGAGGAACAGACAGCAATGAGCAGAGAATCCGTGAAAGAGATTTTTCACACAACAGGCGCCGAGGCGCTTTTTATTACAGACCCGCATAATATGTGGTATATTTCCGGTTTCCGCGGCGGCGAGGGCATGGTCTACATCTCACCGGCGCATCAGGTGGTGATCACCGATTCCCGTTATACCGAGGCGGCTTCAAGAGAGAGTGATTTCGAGGTGATCGAGGAGAACAGCGCCCACAAGCGCCCGGATATCCTCAAAGAGCTGCTTCGGGCTGATCATGCGACGATTGTCGGCTATGAAGACAAGTTCATGCGCTGCTTTGAGTTCAGCCGTCTGCAGAACAAGCTGACGGGTGTGCAGCAGTGGATGCCGCTCGACGAGCAGATCGATGAAATCCGTCAGGTCAAGAATGAGAAGGAACTGGCGCTGATCGCAAAGGCCGAGGCTATCGGCGATGAGGCTTTCAGCGAAGTGCTGAAGGTGATGAAGGCCGGCATGACCGAGATGGAAGTCGCGGCGGAACTTGAATATCAGATGAAAATACACGGCGGCCAGAGACTTTCCTTTGACACCATCATTGCCTCCGGTCAGCATTCCTCCATGCCGCATGCCGTGCCGACGACAAAGAAGCTGGAAAACGGCGATTTTGTCACCATGGACTTCGGCTGTGTCTATGAAGGGTACTGCTCCGACATGACAAGAACCGTCGTGATCGGAAAGGCGGATGAGGATCAGAAGAAGCTGTATCAGACCGTGCTGAAAGCGCAGCAGGCCGCACTGGACGGCATTCACGCAGGCATGACGGGCCGGGAGTGCGACGCGCTCGCCCGCGATGTCATCAGCGCCGCAGGCCACGGTGATCATTTCGGTCATGCGCTCGGTCACGGCGTCGGACTGTACATCCACGAGAGTCCGAGGCTGTCACCGAACGACAGCACCGTGATCCGTGAGAACATGGTTGAATCCGTCGAGCCGGGTATTTACATTCCGGGGAAGTACGGCGTCCGCATCGAAGACCTGGTTGTCGTAAAAGAAGACGGTGTACTTGATCTCAGTCATTCACCGAAGGAGCTGATCGAATTATAATAACAGAGGAACTGACTTCGGGTTTGATTGTGCGCTTGCACAGGAAGGAGCATCATGCAGAAGATCGATCTGGCACAGGAACTTGCCGGCAACAGCTATCCGGGCAGAGGCATCGTGATCGGCCGGTCCGCCGACGGTAAAAATGCGGTGGCCGCGTATTTTATCATGGGCAGAAGCGAGAACAGCCGCAACAGGATTTTTGTGGAAGAGGACGAGGGAATCCGCACGCAGGCCTTTGATCCGTCGAAGATGGAGGATCCGAGCCTCATCATTTATGCGCCGGTCCGCGTGCCGGATGAGAAGCATACGATCGTCACGAACGGCGATCAGACCGATACCATCTATGACGGCCTGAAGAAGGGACTGACCTTTGAGCAGAGCCTCCGGTCCCGTGAATTCGAACCTGACGGACCGAACTACACGCCGAGAATCTCCGGCCTGATGACGATCGAGGACGGGGTGTTCGGCTATCAGCTTTCCATCCTGAAGAGTAATCACGGGGATCCTTCGCAGTGCATCCGCGAGACCTTTGATTACAACAATGCGCCGGCCGGTGAGGGCCATTTCATCTCGACCTACCTGCACGACGGCAGTCCGCTTCCGAGTTTCGAGGGTGAACCGAAGACGGTCGACATTCCTGACGACATCGATGCGTGGACCGATCTGCTCTGGACGTCACTGAATGAGGACAACAGGGTTTCCCTTTTTGTGAGATACATTGACATCAGCACCGGAGAGTACGAGACAGAGATCGTGAACAAGCATGATCTGGATCTGGTGTGACATAACACAGCAGTTCAGACACGGCAGATGATTCAGGTCTGACCGGATATCATGAATTTATGTGTCGATGATGAGACAGGAGGAAAGAGAGTATGAATGAGCTTCAGCTGAAATACGGATGCAATCCGAATCAGAAACCTTCGAGAATTTACATGGCGGACGGCAGCGACCTTCCGATTCAGGTCCTTTCCGGACGTCCCGGATATATCAATTTCATGGATGCCCTGAACGGCTATCAGCTGGTGCGTGACCTGAAAAAAGCGACCGGCCTTCCGGCGGCAGCTTCTTTCAAGCATGTATCACCTGCCGGTGCGGCCGTGGGTCTTCCGCTGACGGAGACGCTCCGTAAAATTTATTTCGTTGATGATATGCCGGAGCTTTCTCCGCTGGCTTCCGCCTATGTCAGAGCA
>ONOC01000105.1 GCA_900319355.1 uncultured Eubacteriales bacterium
CGGCACTGATGCTGAAGAACAGAACGGGCAGGCAGTCGACACATGCCATGGCAAGCGTGAATCCCTCCGGTACGGAAGATCCCTGTGGTTCCTTTTTTCTTTGTTCATTCCTGTTCATCATGCCACCAGCCATTTGTGATCTTTTACAGAGTAGAGCGGGATAAACGGAATCATGATCGGGGTTGAGGATTTATATTTCTGATACGCCGGATCGTTTCCGTAGTTTTTATCCTGCCGGATTTCCAGCCTGCGTGCCCCGCCGAACATGACATAAATGATGCCGGCGTAGCCGAGAATCGCGCAGATCCATTCCGCCGCGCTGCGGTAAATGCTTAATCCGGAAATAAAAACACCTGTCCAGAAAATCATCTCACCAAAATAATTCGGGCAGCGCACGAGACGGAAGAGACCGGTATCGACAAAACGGCCCGGATTTTTCTTTTTCGCTTTGTTTTTCTGAAGATCAGCGGTTGTCTCAAGGATCAGACCGCCGGCAGAAATGACAAGACCGACAAGGCAGAAGACATCCGTACCGCTGCTGTTCATCAGGCGGAAGGTCACAGGAGAGGTCTGGAGTGCATAAAGGATGGCTGCAGAGATCCAGATCGCGGCTTTTGCACCGGCGGAGACGCCGTCATCTGTTTTTACCTCCCCCTTCATGCGTCTGCTGTATGCCGTTTTCCGATCCCGGTATATCAGGTATCCGGAAAGCCGGCAGCCGTATACGATAAACAGAACACACTGCAGGACGGTTCCGGCCGTGAGCGTGTGTGAAAAGAGAAAGAGGAGCCCTGCGCCGATCAGGGCTACGGCGGCTCCGTAGCCAAGAGAAATAAACCATACATATTTTCGGAAACCGCATGAGCTGGCGATCAGGGCCAGCGCCAGAATGATCAGAAATGTTTTCATATTTTTCCCCGTTTTCTGCTGTGTCAGGCCATCAGCAGCCGACTTAATACAGTACTGTGGCATCTTGTATGATAAGATATTTACTGATGACTGTTATAATAGAATCGTCTTCAATCATAGCGACAGCTGTCGTTATAATCAACCTGTTTCAGTCGATGCACCTGAATTTGCAACAGAAGAGAGGAGATGTCGCTTTTATGAGAAGAAAAAATCTGGATCAGAGCCTGATCCGGAAATACCTGACCGAGGCGCTCCTTCAGCTCATGGAAAAGAAGAATTATGATGAGATTTCCGTCAGTGAGATCGCAAAGAGAGCCGGGGTGCACAGGGCTACCTTTTACAGGCATTTCAGTTCCAGAGAGGATATTCTGCGCTGCAGTCTTTCTGACATTCTGAAGGAATCAGAAGGAGACAGGAACCTGCTGCAGAAGGATTTTGCATCGTTTATCCTTCCGGTTTTTCAGACCCTGTACCATAAAAAGGATCAGATTCTTCTGCTGTACCGGTCAGGTCATGCAGGACTCCTGATGGATGTGCTGAAGGATTATTTTGATTTTGATGAGGCTGACGGCCTTTCCGTCAGCAGAATGACAGATAAATATCGCGCGGCTTACAGAATCGGCGGTATATATTCCTGTCTGCTGCTCTGGTTTTCTCACGATATGAAAGAGACACCGGAGGAAATGGCGCAGATTGCCGCCGCCATGTGAACTGGTATATGGACAGAAAACCTGAATATGGATAAAAAGTAAATAAGTTTCGTACGAAGAACCTGTCCGGCAGGGATGTCTGATGAGGAAAGAAAGATGAAGGCTGTGTTTAATAAGATTGTTCATGGTCTCAGGAATTATTTTGTGAATGATGAACTGAAGATTTCAACGTGGTCGGAGATGAATTTGTCGGTCTTCTGCAGCTTAAGTCGCCTCAGGATATTGAGGGCGCGGCACGCCGCCTGAAAGCAGCGGCGGAGCAGTGCGAAATCGAAGTGAACGGCGAGAAGATCAACTGTCAGTCAGCCATCGGTATTACCGTTGTCCGCAGCGAAGATGATATAAAGTCTCTGATTCACCGGGCTGACCGATATATGTACGAGGCGAAAAAAATAAACGGCAATCAGATCGTCTCGGACGCCAATGCGGAAGATGACGCTGACTGAACGTCGAATCTGAAACCGGAAGCTTCTCAGACGTATAAAAACATTTCAATATAAATAAAGGAGGATATTGTCATGTGGCTCTTATTCGCTGTACTGTCTGCGGTATTTGCAGCACTTACCTCAATACTGGCCAAGGTGGGCATAGAAGAGGTGAATTCAAATCTTGCGACGGCGATCAGAACTGTTGTCGTTGTGGCCATGGCCTGGGGTATGGTTTTTCTGACGAATGCCCAGAGCGGACTGTCACATATCAGCAAAAAGAGCTGGATCTTCCTGATTTTATCAGGACTGGCTACAGGTGCGTCGTGGCTCTGCTATTACAGGGCATTACAGATGGGAGATGTATCAAAGGTTGCGCCGATCGATAAGATGAGCACGGTACTGACGCTGATCCTGGCCTTTGTTTTTCTCCATGAAGAGTTTACGGCCAAATCGCTGATCGGATGCATCCTGATCGGAGCAGGTACCTTAATGATGGTGTTATAACGAAAGACGGCAGAAAGAAAATGAAATAAAGAAAGACAGGGCGGCCGGTGACGGCCGCCCTTATCGAAAATCCATGATTATTTTCTGGAAAAATCCAGAAAGAAAGGAAAGCGCAGGTAATACGGAATCGATGGCGGAGTACATGCCGCCCTGCGTGATTTTATCGCCGGCAGACTGAAACCGGAATAAATCAGGAAGATTCAAGAATATCGTGAACTGTCTTCTGCAGATCAGGCACTACCTGCTCCTCAAACCAGGGATTTTTCGCCTGCCACCGGAAGTTCAGCGGGCTCGGATGTACGATCGGAAAATACTGAGGCAGATATTCCTTATATGAGGCGACTGTCTCAGTCAGGTTCTTTTTTCTGTTTTTGAGGTAATAATCCATGGCATATTTACCGATCAGAACCGTGAGACGGATGTCCGGCATCATTTTCAGAATTTCCGGATGATATTCTTCAGCGATAAATTTCCTCGGCGGCAGATCGCCGGATCTGCCTTTGCCAGGGTAATAGAAATCCATGGGGACGATGGCGATTCCGGAAGAATAGAAGGTGTCACGGTCGATACCCATCCAGCGGATCAGCTTTTCGCCTGACTTGTCATTGAACGGGATTCCGGATTCTTCCACCTTTTTCCCCGGCGCCTGTCCGATGATCAGAATCCTGGCATCGCTGCTGACCTGAAATACAGGAGATACCCCTCGCTGTGTATAGGTCAGATTTCTTTCATCCACTTTCAGTTTTTCTGTAATCTCTTCCGGCGTCATTTCTGATTTCCCCCTTTATTCATGCGACATCATTTTCAGATTTTCTGCCGGTGGCAGAAAGACAGTTCCGGTTTCCCGGTCCCCTGCCGCCGGCAGCAGCACATGGATCAGTTAAGCCTGTTCGATAGCACCGACGGGACATCCGTCCATCGCCTCTGCAGCTGAAGCCTCTGCCTCTGCGGGAACTTCACCGTCAATGGCTTTTGCCGTGCCCTCATCTGTGATGGTAAATACTGCAGGGCAGGTTCCCTCACACATACCGCATCCGATGCATTCATCATTTACTCTGTATTTCATTATCAATTAGAACTTTCCCAACAGATGAGACTATATAACGGCCTATATAAAGCCAGTTCTCACGGCTGATCTTTGTATTTTTACTGCTGGCTGAGTGGTTCCAGCCAATAATTATGCCTCTG
>ONOC01000102.1 GCA_900319355.1 uncultured Eubacteriales bacterium
ATTATAGTCTTTCAGAAGGACTAAGTTCCACTTTCTTTTCGGAAAGATTAACTTCCGCTCTGACGTTTGGAGGGGTGGAACTTTCAAATTCAATTCACGTGAAAGCAGCTCAGATCATCCCGACAACAACAGTCCTTGACAGAGGATCCGCTGCATGTTATATTTTACTGGTGACTGGAAGCGGGTCCTTTTTTTTTACGCTTTTTTTCAGATCAAGAGGCAGTTAACGTGACTGTTTCCCATGGGCGCAGGAACGAAGATCCCGGTATTCAGCCGCAATCGTGTCTGTCAATGTAAAGAAATGCAGCAGTGTGGAGGTATCAGTCGATGCGTACAAGAATTACTCTCGAGTGCACGGAATGCAAGCACCGTAATTACAATACGACGAAAGATAAGAAGACTCATCCGGAGCGTATGGAAATCAAGAAGTACTGCAGATTCTGCAGAAAGCACACGCTTCACAGAGAAACCAAGTAATCGCAGTTCAGAGGCAGTAAAGTTCTGATGCAGGGACCTGCCGTCCGGCTTCGGGCAGAGGATCCGCTGAGGATACAGGAGAATCCGTGTGTCAGAAAAGGAGAAGTTATGGCAGATTCAAACAAGGCAGCCGCAGATAAGGCGAAGAAGGCCAGAACTAAGAAAAAAGGCAGCTGGTCCAAAGGTCTGAAGACTGAATGGGACAAGATTGTCTGGACAGACAGGAAGACGCTGCTGAAACAGACCGGCTCCGTGGTCGGCGTTTCCGTGGTACTCTGTCTTCTCATCACACTGATCGATAATCTGGGACTGCAGCTGATCCAGCTGGTAATCGGGTAATAAGATGGAAAGGCGGTTTTGATGGCTGAGTCATCTGAAGCGAAATGGTATGTAGTACATACTTATTCCGGATATGAAAACAAGGTTAAGGCCAATCTGGAGAGAACGGTCACGAACCGTCATCTGGAAGATCAGATCCTTGAAGTCCGGGTTCCGATGGAAGAGGTCGTGGAAGTCAGGAATGACGTTCGCAGGACTGTTCAGCGGAAGATGTATCCGGGCTATGTACTGGTCAACATGGTTATGAACGACGACACCTGGTATGTCGTCCGCAATACCAGAGGCGTGACAGGATTTGTAGGACCGGGTTCCAAACCCGTTCCGCTGGCTCCGTCTGACATGGAGCCGCTCGGCGTAAGTTCAGACGAAAAGGTAGTCGTTGATTTTGAAGTCGGTGACGAAGTGGTTGTTATCGGCGGCGTATGGAAAGATTCCACAGGAAAGATCACGGCGATCAATCTCAACAAACGCAAGGTCACGATTCTGATCGAGATGTTCGGACGCGCGACACCGGTTGAACTTGGTTTCGCAGAAGTCCGTAAGGTCGGTTAACGGCCGGTGGGAGGGAAAAATCCCCGCAAATACCACATTATTTTAGGAGGTGCCAAAAATGGCAAAGAAAGTAGAAGGCTATATCAAATTACAGATTCCCGCAGGCAAGGCAACCCCGGCTCCGCCGGTTGGACCCGCCCTTGGTCAGCACGGTGTCAACATCGTACAGTTTACCAAGGAGTTCAATGCCAGAACAGCTGACAAGGGAGATCTTCTGATCCCTGTTGTCATCACTGTATATGCAGACCACAGCTTCAGCTTCATCACGAAGACTCCGCCGGCTGCGGTTCTGATCAAGAAAGCATGCAACATCCAGAAGGCATCCGGAGAACCGAACAAGACAAAGGTTGCGGTACTGAAGAAGGATCAGCTTCGCGAGATCGCTGAGACCAAGATGCCCGATCTGAATGCGGCCAGCATCGAAGCAGCCATGAGCATGGTAGCCGGCACCGCACGCAGCATGGGCATTACCGTAGAGGAATAATGCTTCTGCCTGTTACAGATACTTTCGACAGCCGCATCGAGTCCGGTGAAAGCGCAAGGATGGCATAGCGCCGGGACGGAGAGCGGCAGCTACAGAAAAAACAGTGGAAGGGACCGGAAAGATCCCGCCAGTACCACAGGAGGTTATATAAAATGAAACACGGAAAGAAATATACAGAGGCTGCTAAAACAGTTGAGCACGGCAAGCTGTACGATCCGGAAGAGGCCATTTCACTGGCCAAGAAGACCGCTACGGCAAAGTTTGATGAGACCATCGAAGTACATATCCGCACCGGCTGTGACGGACGTCATGCAGATCAGCAGATCCGCGGCGCCGTTGTTCTTCCGAACGGTGTAGGTAAGACTGTAAGAGTTCTGGTATTCGCAAAGAATGCAAAGGCTGATGAAGCCAGAGCAGCAGGCGCTGATTTCGTAGGAGATCAGGACCTCGTAGAGAAGATCCAGGGCGGCTGGTTTGATTTCGATGTTGTTGTTGCCACACCTGATATGATGGGCGTTGTCGGACGTCTCGGACGTGTACTCGGACCGAAAGGCCTGATGCCGAACCCGAAGTCCGGAACCGTTACCATGGATGTAACCAAGGCAATCAACGATATCAAAGCAGGTAAAGTTGAATATCGACTTGACAAGGCTAACATTATCCATGTAGTCATCGGAAAAGCTTCCTTCGATGATCAGAAGCTTTACGAGAACTTCCAGACACTGATGAATGCTATTAATAAAGCAAGACCGGCAGCACTCAAGGGACAGTACCTCAGAAGTGTTACCGTTACTTCTACGATGGGCCCCGGCGTGAAGATCAATCCGCTGAAGCTCGCCTGAGAATGATGAAAGGGAAGACACCGACGGGTGCCTTCCCTTTTTTAAAAAAACAGTTGACAGATCTGTCAGCAGTGCTTATACTACACCATGTATCACGCCGAAGACAGCAGGTGCCCCGGAAAAGGGACGTAAGGCACAGCCGCCTGCCGAGGATGAGATTTCGTTTTGAGATTACATCCGCATGTCCTGTGGCATGCGGTTTTCTTTTTCCTTCAAAATCGAGCGCTGGTACACAAAATCTTATAAGGAGGTATACCAGATCATGGCAAAAATTGAAGAGAAGAAGCCGATCGTTGAGGAGATTTCCAGTGCGATCGACGGCGCCCAGTCCGTCATCATCGTGAATTACAGCGGTCTGAACGTAGCACAGGACACCGAACTTCGTAAAACTCTGAGAGAGAACAATGTGAAGTACAAGGTTTACAAGAACCGCATGCTGAACATCGCTTTCAAGGGTACGGATTTCGAGCAGCTCTGCAATGATCTGAACGGAACCAACGCCATCGCCGTTTCCAAGGAAGATGCTACCGCTCCGGCCAGAATTATCGCACAGTTTGCTAAGAAGAATCCGCAGGTCGAGTTAGTGTCCGGCGTAGCCGAGGGCAAGTACTATGATAAGGCCGGAGTTGAAGCACTCGCAGCAATTCCGTCCCGCGAGGAACTTCTCGGACGTCTGCTTGGTTCCATGCAGGGAACGATCGCAAGCTTCGCACGTGTCATCAAAGCCATCGCAGATCAGGGCGGCGCTGCCGCACCGGCTGCAGAGGAAGCACCTGCCGCTGAGGCAGCTGCACCGGCAGCCGAATAAGCTGTGTGGCAGTTCAGGATGTGAATTAACGCATCGATTTATCTTTTTTCAAATCATAAATAAAAATGGAGGATTATTACAATGGCTAAGTTAACCACTGAAGAGTTTATTGCCGCTATCAAAGAGTTATCTGTAACCGAGCTGAATGATCTCGTAAAGGCTTGCGAGGAAGAGTTCGGCGTATCTGCTTCCGCAGGTGTTGTTGTTGCTGCAGGCGCTGGCGCAGGTGCCGGTGAGGCAGCTGAGGAGAAGACCGAGTTCGACGTTGAGCTGACTGAGATCGGACCGAACAAGGTTAAGGTTATCAAGGTCGTTCGTGAGATCACCGGTCTTGGCCTGAAGGATGCCAAGGATCTGGTTGAGTCCGCTCCGAAGGTTATCAAAGAGGGCGCTTCCAAGGCAGATGCTGAGGATATCAAGGCTAAGGTTGAGGCTGAAGGCGCTAAGATCACCCTGAAGTAATCAGCAGAAAAGCCGGAAATAAAGTAAAAAATGTCCGCAGAGTGCCGGAAGGTACTCTGCGGACTTCTTTTGTCTTTCGTGGCGGGAGGGGGAACTATACAGACTTCTGTATCGTTTGTCGACTGCTTAATACAGCAAAACCCCATACTACAAGCAGTGCCACATATTGTATAAGCTACGGATTGCTCCGTGCTTCGCACTCCCGCAATCCTACAGGTAAGCCCGACTTCGTCGGTCTGTCGCGGCGTTCGCCTCACCGTATCACG
>ONOC01000115.1 GCA_900319355.1 uncultured Eubacteriales bacterium
ATATTTATATCCTTCTAATAATTTGATATAATTTATCATTTTGAAAAAACTTAGTTCAACAAAAGAACTATTGGCTTGAGCTTGTATTAATTTTTTAGTATAAATATTATTATCAACAAATTCCTTATTTGATACTCTTTTTAAATCCTCCTTAAGTTGTTTATTTCTTGCCTTTATTTTTATTAAATATCTTTCTCTATATTCGATTTCTTCTAATATTTCCTGATCATGAAGATCATCGACTGGAAGATCCCGGTGATTTACCTCGGAAGCTTCGGTATTCTCGTGCTGATCACGGCAGGTGTGAGAGGATATTCGAATCCTTTCCTGTACATGCTTGAGGAGCTCTGTGCAGGCGGTATCATGCTCGGCGCATGGTTCATGGCAACAGACTATGTGACATCGCCGATCACGTATAACGGACAGATCATCTATGCGGTTTTCCTCGGCGTGATGACCTGGCTGTTCCGTATGGTCGGCTCCGGTTCCGAGGGCGTATCCTATGCCATCATCCTCGGCAACGTCATCACACCGCTGATTGAGCATTACACCCGTCCGAGAGCCTTCGGCATCCCGAAAGAGAAAAAAGAAAAGAAGGAGGCGGGTGCATCATGAAAAAACAGACATCAGCACTTCATGATACAGTCATTCTCGTGATCATCACGCTGGTGGCCGGCGTTGTACTCGGCGCCGTACACGACGTTACGGCTGATCCGATCGCAAAGCAGGAAGCAGCGACTCAGGCAGCGGCAGAGAAAGAAGTATTCTCCGATGCCGATTCCTTCAAAGAAGTTGAGGATTTTGATTCCGACGCCTTCACAGCGACCCTGGAACAGCAGGGACTGGATCAGACGACCGTCAACGCCGTATATGAGGCGGATGACGCGGACGGCAATAAGCTCGGTTATGTCGTAGATTCAAGCAACAACGAAGGCTACGGCGGTACCGTTGAACTCATGGTCGGCATTGCCACAGGGGACAGCGGATATGTCATCAACGGCATTTCCTTCCTGAATCTTGAAGAGACCGCCGGCATGGGCATGAAAGCCAAAGATCCGGAATTTAAAGATCAGTTCAATGACATGGAGCTCGGAGATGAGACTTCCATCAGCTACACGAAATCAGGCAAGAGCGCTGCCAACGAGATCGATGCGATCTCGGGCTGCACGATTACGACAAATGCCGTGACCAAGGCTGTGAACGGAGCACTTGCTGCAGTGACAGATCTTGAGGAGGGCTGATATCATGAAGAAATTAAAGAAAGATACCCCGATCGAGAGAATCTGGAACGGTATCTTTGTTGAGAACCCGGTATTCGTTCTGGTACTTGGCATGTGCCCGACGCTGGCCACGACCACATCGGCCATGAACGGTATCGGCATGGGCCTTTCAACCACCGTAGTACTTGCACTTTCGAACCTTCTGATTTCTCTCCTGAGAAAAATCATCCCGGAACGGATGCGTATGCCGGCGTACATCGTTGTCATCGCTTCGTTCGTTACCATGGTGGATTTCCTCATGGAGGGCTTTACGCCTGACCTGTACAAGGTCCTCGGAATCTACATTCCGCTGATCGTTGTTAACTGTATCATCATGGGCCGTGCAGAAGCCTATGCCGGCAAGAAGCCGGTGGTGGCTTCATTCTTCGATGGTCTCGGCATGGGACTCGGCTTTACGCTGGCGCTGTTCCTGCTCGGCTCAGTCCGTGAGATTGTCGGCGCAGGCACCTGGCTCGGCATGCAGATCACGCCTTCAGGCTATGTACCGGTGAATATCTTCGTTCTTGCCCCCGGTGCCTTCCTTGTCTGCGGCTTCCTTGTTGCCATCATGAACAAGCTGAAGATCGGTGCCGGCAGAAGACCGAAGAGCGAGTGGGATCCCACCGAAAAAATCTGCGGGGACTGCTATTCCTGCATGAAATTTGACGTATGCGATAAGAAGCCGGAAGGCACGGAGACCACGGCGCAGACGATCGCCAGGGCCAAAGGCACCGTGGCGGAAGCTGTTGCCCCGGCAGCGGCAAAATCCGCTGCAGCGGCAAAGAGCGGAGAGAAGGAGGCTGAGTCATGACACTGATTTTACTGGCAGTTAATGCCTGCCTGATCAACAACGTCGTCTTAAGCCAGTTCCTCGGAATCTGTTCTTTCCTCGGCGTATCAAAGAAGTCTGAAACCGCATCGGGCATGGGCATGGCGCTTACCTTCGTCCTGACCCTGTCGAGTCTGGTCTGCGGTGTGCTTTATCATTTTCTTCTGGTACCGTTCCATCTGGAGTATCTGAAAACGATCGTCTTCATCCTGATCGTGGCGGCACTCGTACAGTTTGTGGAAATGTTCCTCAAGAAATACGGCAAATCGCTTTATGATGCACTGGGCATTTACCTTCCGCTGATCACCACGAACTGCGCAGTACTCGGCGTGGCTCTCCTGAACGTACAGAAGGATTACAGCATTCTCACCGGTACGGTATACGGCCTGGCGACAGCGCTCGGCTACTGGATTGCGATTGTTCTCCTCTCCCATATCCGTGAGAAGATGGTTTACAATGATGTTCCGAAGTCCTTCCAGGGATTCCCGATCGTCATGATCACAGCAGCACTGATGTCCATTGCATTCTTCGGATTCGCAGCGCTGAAGTAAAACCGGGAGGAGGATAAGAAATGAGCGGAGTATTAAGCGCGACCCTTATGGTCGCGGGAGTCGGTCTGTTTGTTGGAATTTTCCTGAGTATCGCCAGCAAGGCTTTCGCCGTACCGGTAGATGAGAAGGAAGAGGCAATTGCCGGTGTGCTTCCGGGTGCGAACTGCGGTGCCTGCGGTTATTCCGGCTGCTCGGCATGTGC
>ONOC01000101.1 GCA_900319355.1 uncultured Eubacteriales bacterium
ACCACTCTGGCGCAGGCCTCGGCGCCGTCCGTTTCCGCCAGAGCCTGAAGCTCATCCAGAGAAGAAGCCGTCTCCTTCTCATCGCCGGTGCAGACCGCGACCAGAATCACCCGCTGTTTCTTTTCCGTTCCTTCTGTCATTACCTTACCTCTTCTGTCCCGTCAGGAAAGCTGCTGCGCAGGACGTACTGCGGCAGAAAATCAGCTTTCTGTCTCGCCTGTATCGAAGACCTTCTCCGGTGCCGCCGCGTTTTCTTCCGCCACACGGCCGCTGATGAATTTGTTCTCACGGATTGCCGTTTCGTTGGACGGATAAGCCGAGAGGAATGCCGCCATCTTAGAAGAGGCCGTATCGTAATCGCCCTTCATCTCGCAGACGACAATTTCGTTGTACATCAGCTCTTCTTTCATTGTGGTGTCTGAGGCTTCCAGACCCTCCGTGATGTGTTCCTGTGCCGCATCCACGTCGCCGTCCTGAATGTCGCAGATCGCAAGCCCGTTGTATCCGGCAGATACCGCCAGATTTTTATCGATGCAGCGCTGATACATGGTTCTGGCGCCGTCCACGTCACCGTCGTCCAGACAGGTTTTGCCGAGCAGCACCGCCGCGCCCTGAACGCCTGCGTCGAGCGCTTTGTTCAGGTACTGCTTCGCATTGTCGTAATCTTTCAGCTCATAGCAGATCCGGCCGAGCTGGTAATTGTCCTCTCCGCTCTGTGGCTCGATGCTGAGTGCGTTCTTCAGAAAAACGGCGCCGTCCGCCTGGCGATTGCATGAGACATAGGCCTCGTACACCTGCAGGTAGATTTCATAGGAGGGGTCAAGCTCCACGGCATGCTGAAAATCCGCGGCTGCCTGCCCGTATTTTTCCATGTTCAGGTAAACACGTCCGCGCATCAGAAACGCCTCACCGGCTCTGTCGCCGTCGAGCAGCGAATCATAAATGGTCAGCGCTTTATCATACTGCTCCGAGTCCAGGCACGCCTGCCCCTCATAGAACTCGCAGTCCATGATAAAATCCTTATTCTGAGCCGGATATTTCACCGCCTTTACTGCGGATTCAAACAGCGTGATGGCCTGATTCATGTCGCCGAGGCCCATCTGCGCGATGCCCTGGCCGCGCCTTCCCTCAGCCTCCTGTCCGTCGTTGTTGATCGCGGACTGGAAAAAAGTGAAAGCCGTCTGATAATCGCCGCTCTCAAGCGCACGGATACCCTGGCCGTAATTTGTCGTATAATCGAATGTTTCCTCGCCGCAGCCTGACAGAATCAGCGACACGCATGCTGTCAGCGCGGCAGTCCTGCGCAGAGCATGCCAGACAGTATTTCCGTGCATCCTGCGTTCCTCCTGTATTCACCCTGAATTACTCTTACCATAACTGTCGGGCTCGCCGGCTCTGACTCACGTTACTGTATTAAGCCGTCGACACGCAGACAGTTTTTGGGCATGCAAAGCATGCACAGAAAACTGTATGCGTAATCGACGCAAACATGTATGAGCATGAAGCCCGCCGGCTCAGGTTCACTTCACTTCGAATCCCCGCGCGCGGATGACATCGCAGACGGAATCTACGTAGTGATTGCAGATTTCCTCTGTACCTGCCTCGACCATGACACGGATGAGCGGTTCGGTACCGGATTCGCGGACCAGAATTCTTCCGCTGTCGCCGAGTCCGTCAGCCGCAGCCTTCACCGCCTTCTGAACTTCCGGATCCGCCTGTGCCGCTGCCTTGTCCGATACGCGGACGTTCTTCAGCACCTGCGGCAGGATGATGCAGTCTGCCGCGAGCTTTGAGAGCGGCATCTTCTCCTCGATCATGGTGCCCATCACCATCAGTGACGTCAGAATGCCGTCCCCGGTCATCGCGTGCTTCATGAAAATGATATGGCCGCTCTGCTCTCCGCCGAGACTGTAATTGTCCTTCTGCATCTCCTCGAAGACATTTCTGTCTCCGACTGCCGTCACCACGGTCTTCATGCCCGCCTTCTCACAGGACTGTCTGAAGCCCAGATTGCTCATGACAGTGCAGACGATGGTGTGGTCCGGAAGCTTTCCCTCCCGGTCCATTCTCCGTCCGCAGATATACATGATCCTGTCACCGTCGACCAGCTCTCCGTTTTCATCGACGGCAAGACAGCGGTCCGCATCGCCGTCGAACGCAAAGCCCGCGTCGAAGTGATTTTTCTTTACATATTCCTTCAGGGAGTCGATGTGCGTGGAGCCGCAGTCCCTGTTGATATTCGTTCCGTCCGGCTCGTTGTGAATCACATAGGTCTCCGCACCGAGCGCGTCAAAGACGCTCTTCGCGATTGCGGAGGAACTTCCGTTCGCGCAGTCGAGCGCGACCCTGAATTTCTTGAAGGAGCGCGTCGGAATGGAAATCAGATGGCCGATATAGCGGTTTCTTCCCGCGGAAAAATCAACGGTGCGGCCGATGTTTTCACGGGTGGCGTAGGGCAGCTCGCCGGTCACGCCGTCGATGTAGTCCTCGATTTTTTTCTCCACCTCGGTGTCCCATAGGAAACGCTCGGCGTAGTCGTCACATGCAGGAGATACGCATCCGCTCCGGAGGCCGTCAGTCCCGCTGCAAGCGCATATTCAAACATGTAGCTGGAACGTCTTGTATCCTTTCCGATCACGATATTCGCCCTGTGATCCTGGCCGTAATACCAGCCGAGAAAACGGCCGATCCTGAACGCATGGTCCACCGTCAGTCCCACATTGGCCTCTCCTCTGAAGCCGTCCGTACCGAAATACTTGCCCATAACTCCTCATTCTCCTTTGCCGTAAATGATTGATATCAGAATTTCTCCGGATAGATTCCGTCATCCGTCAGCTTTCTGAAGGCCGCCCTGACGGCTTCCTTGTCCTCCTGATAGGTAACGCCGAACCAGGTCTCCTTTGTGCTGAGAACGCGGACCTCCGCGCTGTTTTCACGCAGCAGCATGTCTATGATGTTCGGAAGCAGATACTCCGAAGTGAGATCCCCTTCCGGAAGATTTTTCAGAAAATCAACAAAGCCGTCTCTCAGGATATCGATGAAATCCGGCTGCAGTCCCCACATGTTCATGGAAACGAGATTGTCCACATCCAGCGGTGTCTCTGTGCCGTCAGCTGCGCGCACCGCCGCGCCGTCCCTTGTGCGGACGATATTCTTAGTCTCGGAAATGCCGGTCAGACGGCCCTTTTCATCCACGTGACACACACCTCTGGTCACGCCGCCGTTGTCGCTGAGCGTGTTGCCGAGGCGGAATCCGGCCATGCTGATCTTCTGCACGCCGTCGCTGTTATCATGCGGACGCGAAAGCTCCTCGTGCAGCAGCCTGTAGGGCTCTCTGCCGTAATAATCATCGGCGTTGATCACGGCAAACGGCTCGTGGATCACATCTGCCGCCGCGAGTATCGCCTGTCCGGTGCCCCAGGGTTTCTTTCTTCCCTCAGGCACGGAGAATCCTTCAGGGAGCGCATCCAGCTCCTGAAAAGCATATTCCACATGAATTTTCTTCTCCATGCGTTTCCCGATGATCTCGCGGAAATCCTTCTCCAGATCCTTCCGGATAATGAATACCACCTTGTCAAATCCCGCAGCGATCGCGTCATTCACGGAGTAATCCATGATGATCTGCCCTCCGGGTCCCAGAGGCTCCAGCTGCTTGATACCTTTTCCAAAACGGCTGCCGATGCCCGCCGCCATCACTGCCAGTGTAGTTTCCATGTATTTTCCTCCCTGTGTCCGTTTCTGAAGACACCCCGTTATCTGTTTCCACCGCCGGTCAGACGCTGTCCTTCTCCTGCATTTTTGCCAGTTTTGCCGCCTGATCCGCCGCGGTCAGCGCATCGATCAGCTCATCCAGATCCCCGTCCAGAATGCCGTCGATCCTGTGAAGCGTCAGTTTGATTCTGTGGTCCGTCACGCGGCCCTGAGGGAAATTGTAGGTGCGGATTTTTTCAGAGCGGTCGCCCGTCCCGATCTGACTTCTTCTTAAATCCGCCTCCTCGTCATGCCGCTTCTGCTGTTCTATGAAATACAGCTTGGACCGCAGCAGCGCAAAGGCTTTGGCCTTGTTCTGTATCTGGCTCTTCTCCGTCTGCGAATAAATCACAATGCCGGTCGGGTAATGCGTCAGTCTCACCGCGGAATCCGTCGTGTTGACACACTGGCCTCCGTTTCCTGACGCGCGCATGACATCGATCCTGACATCCTTCTCCGGGATCTCGATGCTGATATCATCGGATACCTCGGGAATCACGGCGACCGTCACCGTTGACGTGTGAATTCTGCCGCCGGACTCCGTCTCCGGCACACGCTGCACACGGTGTACGCCGCTTTCGTATTTCAGTCTGGAATAGGCACCGCTGCCATGAACGGTAAAGGTACATTCCTTACATCCGCCGAGCCCCGTCTCATCATAGCTGACGAGCTCCGTGCTCCATCCGCGCCTCTCCGCGTAATGCACATACATGCGGTAGATCTCCGACGCAAAAAGCGCCGCCTCGTCTCCGCCCGCTCCGGCCCGGATCTCTATATTGACATCTTTTTCATCATTCGGGTCCTTCGGCAGCAGAAGAAGCTTCAGATCGTGTTCCAGACCCTCTTCTTTCTTTTTGGCCTCGTTCAGCTCCTCGCGGAGCATCTCCTTCATTTCCGGATCCTTCTCATTCTCCAGAAGCTCGAGACTGTCCGAAATGGTCTGCTCATTTTTCCTGTAGGCCCGATAGGCGTCGGCTACCGGCTGAATCTCCGCCTGCTCCTTCATCAGTCTCTGGAGCCGTGCGGAATCCGCTGCCGCGGACGGGTCCGCAAGACTGCGGATAATCTCGTCCAGCCGGACCAGTACATCCTCAAGCTGTTCGTACATACATATTCCTCATAAATCACCGGGACCGCTCCCGGCTGTTTCCCGCTATTACCGATTTCTTCCGGTTCTTCCGGATTCCTTCCGGTTCTCCCGGATTCTTTCCGGTTCTCCCGGATTCCTTCCGGTTCTGTCGGATTCCTTCCGGTTCTTTCGGATTCCTTCCGGTTCTCCCGGATTTCTTCCGGTTCTCCCGGATTCCTTCCGGTTCTCCCGGATTTTTTCCGATGCTTTCGGATATTCTGTCCTGTCATATCCGATGATCGTATTCAATCAGAGCAAAGCTCATGTCATGCGGCCGATGGCCACCCGGTCGTTGCCGCCGAGATCTCTGACGATCTCCGTCTCACTGTAGCCGAGCCTCGTCAGTTCCTCTTTCATGACCTCTCCCTGATCATGTCCGATCTCCAGCAGGAGCCATGCCCCCTCATTCAGGTGCATCCTTGCGCGCTCCGCGATCAGGAATTCATAATGAAGGCCGTCGTCCGCGCCGTCAAGCGCCAGTACAGGCTCATGATCCCTGACCTCAGGGTCCAGATGCGCGATCTCCGCTGCCGCAATGTATGGCGGATTGGCGGTGATCATATCGAAATTTCCGCCGATATCGTCGAACAGGTCACTGCAGATCCAGCTCACCTGCGACTTCCGGAGGCCCAGAAGCCCGCGGTTCTTTTCCGCCACCTCCAGCGCCTCTTCCGAGATATCCGCCCCGATGCCCGTCATGGAATGATTTTTCAGCAGGGAGAGCAGAATGCATCCGCTGCCCGTGCACAGGTCCAGCACATGCATGCCCGGAGAACACAGAAGTTCGGCTCTCTCCACCAGCGTTTCCGTGTCCTGCCTCGGGATCAGCACCGACGGATTCACATAGAAGCAGCTGCCGTAGAACCACGCCTCATGCGTGAGGTACTGTACCGGAATGCGCGCGGCCCTTTTCAGAAGCAGATCATAATACTGCTTTGAATCCGCGAGGTCCATCGGCTCCCTGGCATGCATGGAGTAAAAAGTCCGGTCAATATTCGCGCTGTACTCCATGAGAATCCAGGCATCGCTCTCCGCGTCCCGGATTCCCTTTGCCGCGAGGAGTTCCGTGCCGTACTTCAGCCATGTCCGAAATGATCTGCTGATATTTTCCAAAATCATCCCCCGCTTTCCTGACATTTTATCAAGTAAGCCCGCCGACAGACCGACACAGACGGCCGTCCGCACCGGCTGCACAAACCACAGGGGCGGCAGCGCCGTCCCGGTTTATGGCAGACAGTAATGTACACAGCGCATGTCCTTTTATTATATAAAATTTCTATCCGCCTGTAAATGTAAGGATAACAGGGGCTCAGGCCCCGTTCTCAACTCAAAAAAAGACTGCCGTACCAACCGGTACAGCAGCCTTCCCTGTCATTTAACGATATTACTGATTCTTCAGGCCATACTTCTTATTGAATGCCTCGATTCTACCACGGGCAGCCGTTGCTTTCTGCTGGCCGGTGTAGAACGGATGACACTTGGAGCAGACCTCAACGTGAATCTCCTTCTTCGTTGAGCCTACTGTGAAAGTATTGCCACAGTTGCAGGTTACCGTTGCCTGATAATACTGCGGATGAATGCCTTCCTTCATAATTCTCACCTCTTCTGCATTTCTGGGTTAACGAGCCGCTGTGTCTCAACGCATCAGATGCGTATCCGATTGACAGCCCTCATATAATATCATAAGCGTACATAGTCTGCAAGGAAATTTTACTGTATTAAGCCGTCGACACGCAGACAGTTTTTGGGCATGCGAAGCATGCACAGAAAACTGTATGCGTGATCGACGCAAACATGTATGAGCATGGAGCGATGCGAAGCATCGCGAGAATGCGAA
>ONOC01000103.1 GCA_900319355.1 uncultured Eubacteriales bacterium
TGCATCGGCGGCGGCCAGGGCGTTGCCACCGTGTTCGAGAAGTGCTAACCGATTTCCCTGTATCATAAAAGAGCTCCGGAGCATCCGCTCCGGAGCTCTTTCTTTACTCTGCAAAGAGTTGGGTAGACAGATACCGGTCGCCGGTGTCCGGCAGCAGCGCCACGATGGTCCTGCCTGCGTTCTCCCGCCGTCCGGCCAGCTCCATGACCCGCGCCATCTGGGCGGGGTCTGAGAGCACGGCCTGGACCTGCTCGGCTAGATCTTCCATGGCGCGTTCTCACTTGCCCGGTCCAGCGTCGCGCGCTCCTGGGGCGTCAGAACCTTTTCCAGGGCGCTGATCGCCCCCGCCGGGTCAGACGCACGCAGCCGCTTTCCGGCGTCTGCCAGGGCCTTCCCGCCGTCCCGGCCCAGGGCTGCAAGCAGAGCCTGACCCTCCGGCGTATCCAGCATGGCCTTCGCGCGGGCAAGCTCCGCCTCCAAATTTGAATTTTTCCAAAATTCCTGGTCCACCTTCTTGCCTCCCATCGTGATTTCTGGTATAATCAGCTTATGCAAGCGGAAAGGAAACTGTGCTTTGAAGATCCTTGTTTTTTCTGACTCCCACCGGGAGCTTTCCTACATGCGCCAGGCCATCGAGCTGGAGCATCCCGACTACGTCTTCCACCTGGGCGATCACGACCGGGACGCCGAGCA
Source organism: uncultured Eubacteriales bacterium (assembly GCA_900319355.1). GTDB lineage: Bacteria > Bacillota > Clostridia > Lachnospirales > Lachnospiraceae > Bilifractor. The sequence continues at coordinate 694 of ONOC01000103.1, forward strand.
GATCTCTGCCGAGTATCCCACGCTGCCTATGGTCTGGGTCCGGGGCAACTGCGACGGCTGGTCGGGCCTTCTGCCGGATGAGGTGGAGATCAATGTGGAGGACCTCCGGTTCTTCATGGTGCACGGTCATCATTTCGGTGTCAGGGATTCAACCGCCATGCTGGTGCGGGAGGCGCTGAAAAGACACGACCATGTGGTGCTTTTCGGTCATACGCATCTGCCGCTGATCGAGGATCACACGGGTGAACCGGGAACCGGCGGGAAGCCCCTTCTTGTACTCAATCCGGGTTCCATCGGCCTGCCGTATCAGAAGGACCGTCTGCCGGCGTACAGCATGCTGACGGTTGACGGAGACCGCGTCACAGCGAAGCCCTGCCGTATCCGCTGACCGGCCCGGGTTATTATACCGGCTGTCCGCAAATTTTATCAATAAAATTGAAATCCTTTGTTGACATCCCGGAGTCCTTCAACTATACTAGACGTTGCGTCGGGCAAAAAGACGAGAATCCGGGGTGTGGCTCAGTTTGGCTAGAGCGCCTGCTTTGGGAGCAGGAGGCCGCAAGTTCGAATCTTGTCACCCCGATGATGCAGATTTCTGTTTCTGCTGACGTTTCATCGCACATCAGTTTCTGATCTTATGTCCGGTGAAAGAGCAGAAGGACAGACAGCCTGCGATATGCAGGTGTAGTTCAATGGTAGAACACCAGCCTTCCAAGCTGGATACGTGGGTTCGATTCCCATCACCTGCTGTGTGTGTCTGTAGCTCAGCTGGATAGAGCAACGGCCTTCTAAGCCGTGGGTCGGGGGTTCGAATCCCTTCAGGCACGGTCGGATCCGGAAGGATCCGTGGGATTTTCTTAATACTCTTCTTTTTTGATTCAGATATGGTGGATATAGCGTAGCTGGTTAACGCGCCAGATTGTGGCTCTGGAGATCGTGGGTTCGAATCCCTCTATCCACCCTTGCCGGTATTCGAACGGCAGCTGTGTGTTGGGCCATCGCCAAGGGGTTAAGGCACAGCACTTTGACTGCTGCATCGCTGGTTCGAATCCAGCTGGCCCAGTTTACGGAGCATTAGCTCAGGTGGTAGAGCACTTGACTTTTAATCAAGTTGTCCGGGGTTCGAGTCCCCGATGCTTCATTCAGAAAAAAGCGACTGTATATCCGGTGGCAGGCTGCCAGAAAGGAATCCGGAGTACAGGCTTTTTTTGTATATCAGGGAATATCTCCCGAAGCGCGGATATGGCGGAACTGGCAGACGCGACGGGTTTAGGACCCGTTGGGCAAAACCGTGCAGGTTCGATTCCTGTTATCCGCAGTCGCTTGTATGATCCGGATCATAAGGAGCAGACGGTTCTGCATCTTCATGAATCCCGGCAAGTTTCTCCTGAGGTATTACGTTAAGTATTACTGCTTTTCATTATTTTTCATTACTTAATCATATTTCATCAGGTTTTATCGTCAGGCATTATCAGCATTCATTGATTTTTTCCGGTTATTTCAATTCATCAGCAGTTCATGACGCGGCTGTTTCCGTCAGGTTATGATCATCTGAAGGAATGGTCGGCGCGATTTTCTGTAAAGACGGGGTACAGGTATGGACAGGGAAATTATGAAAAAACGTTACGAGTCTCTTCAGCTGAAGGTGCTGAGAGATCTCGCGAAACAGAGAGGTCTGGAAGGCATTTCAGGCCTGAGAAAAGGCGATCTCGTGGAGCGCATGCTTGTGGAGGACGAGAGGGATGCCGCTGCGGCGAAGAGCAGCGCACCCGAAGGAACTTCCGAAAAGCCCGGCAGAGCTGCGGAGCAGGAATCTTCCGCGAAAGAATCCGCCGGGAAGAAATCCACGGCGAAGAAGACAGCTTCGCGGACCAGAAAGACAGCTGAGAGCAGGCACACCGGCAGGACATCTTCAGGAAGAACGGAGGGCAGAACCCAGTCCGGAAGAAATGAGGGAAGGAACGCCTCCGTCAGAGACAGCCGAGGCAGAAAGAACGTGAGAGACCACGCGGAAGAAAGAACAGCCGCCGGAAATACGGAGTACAGCGGTTCAGGAGACGCGGGGAATGACGAGAACCGTCTGCAGCCGTATGATGAGGACCAGGGCCGTTATGAAGAAGAGAACCGCCCGGAGAAAAAACCTTATGGCCTGAAGCCGGAAATCCGGGATCTGGACACGGGAGAGAAGGCCAGGGGCGTTCTTGAAATCATGCAGGAGGGATACGGTTTCCTCCGTTCTGATAATTTTCTTCCGGGCGAGGACGATGTGTATGTGTCGCCGTCACAGATCAGGAAATTTCATCTGAGGACCGGCGATATGGTTGCCGGAAGCATCAGAGAAAATACCGGCAACGAGAAGTACAACGCGCTGCTGTATGTTTCTGCGGTCAACGACGATGATCCGGAGAAGGCGATTTACAGACCGCAGTTCGAGACACTGACACCGGTTTTCCCTGATCAGAGAATCAGACTGGAACGCGCCGGCGGAAGCGTGGCCATGAGGATTGTGGATCTGGTCAGCCCGATCGGCAAAGGTCAGCGAGGCATGATCGTTTCGCCGCCGAAGGCCGGCAAGACGACACTGCTCAAGGATATGGCGCAGTCCATTCTTGTCAATAACCCGGAGATGCGCATCATCATCCTCCTGATCGACGAACGCCCCGAGGAGGTTACAGACATCAGGGAGACGGTCACGGGAGATAATGTCGAGGTGCTGTATTCAACCTTCGATGAGCTTCCGGAGCACCACAAGCGCGTGGCCGACATGGCGATCGAACATGCGAAGAGAATGGTCGAGGGAGGTCAGGACGTTATTATCTTCATCGACTCCATCACAAGGCTTGCAAGGGCCAACAACCAGGTGGTTCCGCCGAGCGGCAGAACACTCTCGGGCGGCCTTGATCCGGCAGCACTTCATATGCCGAAAAAATTCTTCGGCGCCGCGCGGAATATCCGAAACGGCGGCAGCCTTACGATTCTCGCCACGGCTCTGGTGGAGACGGGAAGCAAGATGGATGACGTGGTCTATGAGGAGTTCAAGGGTACCGGCAACATGGAACTCTTCCTCGATCGGAAGCTGCAGGAAAGAAGGGTGTTCCCGGCCATTGATCTGGCCAAGTCGGGCACGAGACGGGAAGATCTCCTGCTGACCCGTGAGGAACGCGACGCCGTCAATATCATGCGCCGCTCACTTGTCGGCATGAAGGCGGAAGAAGCCGGCGAGAATATACTGAATATGTTTGCACATACGAAGACCAATCAGGAGCTCGTGCAGATGATAAGGAGATCACGGATGATCTGAAGGCAGGAACACTGTATAAGTCTACGCGCCGCTTCGCACTGCGTGCTTTCGCGTCGCTACAGGTGACCGACTTCGTCGGTCTGACGCGGCGTTCGCCTCACCGCATCACACTTCGTGTGTGC
>ONOC01000099.1 GCA_900319355.1 uncultured Eubacteriales bacterium
GGCGGAAGATGTGCGCAGGGAAGAAGAAAGACGGGCAGAAACAGAACGCAGGGAGAAGCAAAGACAAGCTGAAGAAGAACGCAGAGAAAAAGAGCGGCAGGCAGAAGAAAAACGCAGACAGGAAGAATTACGGGCGAAAGAAAAGACCGACGAAGAACTTCGAAAGAGAGAGGAAAAGCAGCGGAAGCTCGACGAAATGCTGTCTAAAGTACAGAAAAAGTACGGGACAAAAGCTCTTCGCAAGGGCGATGAATGAACGGAAAATCTTCAGGAACGGCCTTGGCGTTCTTTCCGCGCCGTGTGCGGTACTGGAACGCTTTCCACTGCACGTATACAATCTGCCAATACAGACAGAGACTGCCGTACAAAATCAAAAAACCGCAGCATACGGATGGCTTCATCAAAATGTCATCCGTATACTGCGTTTTTCTTTTGAAAACTGTCGCCTCTGAAAAGATCAGAAGCTCAGATATAAGATCAGCTGCCGTCAGGCAATCAGGCCCTGTACCAGGATCACCAAGATCAGGATCGGAAGAACGATCATAAAGTAATACTTGAGCCCGCGCGGAATCTTTGCTCCTTTACCGGTATTCGCTTCCTTAATAAAGTTGTCAAAGCCCCAGCCGTACTTCACCGTACAGAAGAGGGCGAAGATGAGCGAGCCGATCGGCAGAAGCAGATTGCTCACGATGAAATCCTCGGTGTCGAGAATATCGCGGCCGCCGATCAGATGAATGCCGCTCCAGATGTTGTAGCCGAACACGCACGGAAGGCTGCCGACAAGCAGGATGACCAGATTAATGATCGAAGATTTCCCGCGCGACCATCCGAAGTTGTCAATGCAGGCCGCAATAAGATTCTCGAAGACGGCGATGACCGTCGAGAGGCTTGCGAACGTCATGAACAGGAAGAACAGCGTTCCCCAGATTCTTCCTCCCGCCATGTGGATAAACACCTGCGGCAGTGTGATGAAAATCAGGGACGGGCCGGCCGTCGTCTCGATCCCGTAGCTGAAGCATGCCGGGAAAATGATCAGACCGGACATGATCGCGACAAATGTATCCAGCACGCAGATCCTCAGAGATTCGCCGCCGATCGAATAATCCTTTGACAGGTAGCTTCCGAAGATCTCCATGGAGGAAATGCCGATCGACAAAGTAAAGAAGGACTGATTCATCGCCGCGGTGATCGCAGCTCCGATGCCATTGTCCATTGCCCTCTTAAAATCCGGAAGAAGGTAGAATTTAACACCCTCTTTGGCACCCGGAAGCAACAGGCTGTGTACTGCAAGAATCACAATAAGACCAAGCAGGCAGAGCATCATGACCTTGGAGATTCTCTCGACACCGTTCTGAATACCGATACTGCAGACGAGAATTCCGGCGGCGACCGTGATGATCATAAAGAGCGCCATTTCACCGGTATTGCCGAGCATGTCCGTAAAGACATTCGGGACAACGTCGGGTTTAACGGTATCGAACTTTCCGGTCAGGAATTTTACGAAATAATCCAGCATCCAGCCGGAGACCGTTGTGTAGTACATCATCAGCAGATAGCATCCGGCGATGCAGAACCAGCCGTGAACATGCCACTTGCTGCCCTTCGGTTCGAGCGCCTTGTAGCCCTGGACCACGCTCTTGCGGCTTGCACGGCCGACAGCCAGCTCCATCGTGAGGACCGGAGCTCCCATGATGACGAGGAAGAGAAGATAAAAGAAGACGAATACGCCTCCTCCGTTCTGTCCTGTCACGAACGGGAATTTCCAGACATTTCCGATACCGATGGCACAACCCGCGGAGACGAGCAGGAAGCCAAGCCGCGATTTGAAACTTTCTCTTTGCATTTTGTTTCCCCTTTTTGAGTATTTTGCAATGTGCGCAAAACATGTCCCTTCCGGACATCGGCCAAATTTTGCGCATCCTCTATTTTATATATAAGACCGGGAAGAATGCAAGTACTTTCCCTGCCTGTCACTGACTCCGGAACGCCGTCGCAGCAGTCCGGGCGCCCCCGGCACGTTCGAGTGGGCATGTTCGAGCGGGCACGTTCGAGTGGGCGGCGCGGGCACCATCTTCTTCGAAAAACACTTGTCCTCCCCTGCGAAATCGAAAAATGCATCTGTACTTTTTGTTCCCGACAGTCGCTCTTCGCATACTTCTGGTCACAAAAAGTACAGCATTTTCGATTTCTCAGTCGGACTGCGCATGTTTTTCTTCAGAAGATGGATGCCCTGCTGCCGCCTGCAAACTGAGAGAGCGAGCCGTCTCTTCTGATGCCCGCCGTCAAAATCCCGCACCCTCACGAACCGGTATGCCAAGCCCGTCCATCAGAATTTTATGCCTTCCCATGCCGATACGCCAAGCTCGTCCATCAGAATTCCACACCCTCCCTTGCCATAATGCCAAGCTCGTACGGGTGCCGCACGCACTTCATTTCCGTAAGATAATCCGCTGCTTCCAGCATCCACGGCCGGGGATTTCTCCCGGTGATCACAATCTCCTTCACAGTTCTGTTGTTCAGAACGATTCCGCGAAGCATTTCCTCATCGATCATGCCCGCACTCACGGCAGCACAGGCCTCGTCGAGGACCAGCAGGTCCCATTCCGCATCCTTTGCACTCTCAAGAAAACAGTTATGTATGCGGGCCGTCTCCTTTTTCTCCTCTTCCGTCATCTGCGATACAAATTTCGTGCCGGCTTTTCCGGAGAAGACCGAGGCTCCGGCCTGCCGAAGCACCGCAAGCTCTCCGCTCGTCCCGCTCTTCAGGAACTGCAGGAAAAAAACCTTCTGTCCGTGTCCCAGTGCCCGGATCGCGAGACCGGCCGCAGAAGTCGTTTTTCCCTTTCCCTCTCCATAGTAAACGTGGAGCATTTCATTTCCTCCTCTGATAACGTCAGTTATTATCTGGCTAAATACATTCGGATGCCTCTTCCGAGAAGGCTTAATTTCTGCCCTCAAAAATGATCCGGTACACTCTCTCCAGATCAAGGCTCTCGCGCACACATTTCGCCAGCTTTTCATACTGGCGCTCCCGGTAGGCCGCCCGACTCTCGGGCTTATACGCCGCAGTGTCAATCCCTCTGCGGGTGCAAAGATATTCCGCAAGTCTCTCCGTCAGCTCACCGCTGTCGAACAGTCCGTGCAGATACGTCCCGAAAACGTTGCCGGCGTACGCACCGTCCACATAACCGGCACTTTCTTTTTTGGGGCTCTCCGGCTCTGTCTCTGCAAAGGGCTCCGTACCTTCCTCTGCAATCGTCCTTCCCATATGGATCTCATATGCAGAAAGCACTGCTCCGGCAAATGGGCCGGCAACCACGCTTGCTCTGACGCGGGTCCTCATTTTCTCTCCAGAAAATGAAGTTTTCACCGGCAACAGCCCCATCCCGGCAATCTCCCCGCCTTCCTCCACGCCGCAGGGATCCGAAATGGCTTTTCCAAGCATCTGAAAGCCCCCGCACACACCAAGCACCGGCGTATCCGCGGAAGCCAGCCGCAGGATCTGTCCTTCCAGGCCGGATTCACGAAGCCACCTGAGATCACCCATCGTATTTTTCGTTCCCGGAAGGATGATCATGTCCGGCCGGCCGAGCTCAGATCGGGATGACACATAGCGCACGCCCATCAGAGGATGTTCCTCAAGCGGAGCAAAATCCGTAAAATTAGAGATCCTCGGAAGCCTGATGACAGCGATGTCGATCGGCTTTTCGTGTGTTCTCCTGTTCAGCCGTCCTGAGAGGCTGTCCTCATCGTCAATATCCGCATCCGTATAGGGGATGACCCCGAGGACCGGAACACCGGTCAGTTCTTCAAGCATCTGAAGACCGGGTCGTAGAATTTCTGCATCTCCCCGGAACTTGTTGATAACAGTACCTCGAATCCGCTTTCGTTCCTCCGGCTCAAGGAGCGCGATCGTGCCGTACAGTTGGGCGAACACGCCGCCCGGATCTATATCTCCGACCAGAATGACCGGGGAATCGACCATCTTCGCAAGCCCCATGTTGACGATATCATCTGCCTTCAGATTAATTTCTGCGGGACTGCCTGCGCCTTCGATGACAAGGATGTCATTCTCACGGCCCAGGGAATGATAGGAGGACAGGATGTCGGGGATGAGAGATTTTTTCATTTTAAAATAATCCGCAGCTCGATACTGCCCGCGCACCTTTCCGTTCACGATGACCTGACTCCCGACGTCGCTTGTGGGCTTCAGCAGGATCGGGTTCATGCGCACGTCCGGCAGGAGGCCCGCTGCCTCGGCCTGTGCAGCCTGGGCACGTCCCATCTCAAGACCATCCTGTGTGATATAGCTGTTCAGGGCCATGTTCTGGCTCTTGAAGGGTGCAGCCCGGTATCCGTCCTCACAGAAGATCCGGCACAGCGCCGTCACAAGAAGACTTTTCCCGGCACCGGACATCGTGCCCTGGATCATGATATTGTGTGCCATATTTCCTCCGCATAAACCAAAAATAGGCTTTTTCTACACTCTACTCAGAAACATATTGTCA
>ONOC01000098.1 GCA_900319355.1 uncultured Eubacteriales bacterium
AACACTGACCGGCGTCACTTCTGATCCCGTGCCGCATGTCGTCGGGATCAGAACCAGCGGCAGATGGGAGGCATCCTGTCCTTTTTCATAGAGATAAGAAGCATCCCTGTCCGGATGGGCGATCATCAGTGCGACCGCCTTGGCGGCATCCATCGGCGAACCGCCGCCGATACCGATGACAAAATCCACGCCTTCACGCTTTCCCTCGGACGCCGCTTCCATAATCACCCCGACCGGCGGATTTTCCGTCACGGCATCGAAAACAGACACCGGAATACCGCACTTCTTAAGCGTCTTCACGACATCATCAAGTGATCCGTTCGCGCGCGAAGAATGCTTTCCTGTCACGATCAGCGCATGGTGCCCGGCCTTCTGAAACGCCTCCGGATGATGCCTGACGGCATCCGTCTCTTCCCACACATCAGCCGGCATAAAATAATGCATATGAACTCCTTCCCGATCCGTCTTTTCAGGACGACCTTTCCTGTCTTCTCAGTTTCCCTTCCCGATCTCCGAACGGAGATTGCTGATCACAGCACTGAGCCGGTGCTTCTTCAGACAGTCCTCAAACTCCTTCTGCACCTCAATAAGCTCGCCGTCAAGCGCGGCATGGATATTTCTCCCGACAGGACACAGAGGGCTCGGATTCTCGTGAAAACGGAACAGGTCCTCCTTATTTTTCTCCACCGCCTCATACACATCATAAAAAGTAATCTGTTCCAGAGGCTTCGTGATCTCGATACCGCCGGTACCTCTTTTGATTTCAATGATGCCGGCATTTCTCAGATCCGACATGATATTCCGTATAATCACAGGATTGCTTCCTATGCTGGAAGCGAGAAAATCACTCGTGACCTTCTGATCTTTCCCGAAATAGTCCACTGCCGCCAGCAGATGGATCGCAATGGTAAATTTTGTTGAAATCTGCATTCTGATCTCCTTCGCCCGTTCCGTTCATAAAAAACGCGGGCTGTTGTACTGTCATATTTCCCGGAATTTACGCCCTGTGACGCTTCCCGATCCACTGGTTGGCCGGATCCCAGAGTCTGTCATAGGAAATGCCGGTCACCTTTTCACAGATTCTGATTTCCTCCGGCGTTGCCTCAGACGGCTCCTCGCCCTTTCGTCTCCTGATATCCTTCTTGATGACATTGAATTCCTTCTCTGTCATGGGAAAGCGGTAGCCAAAGATAAAAAGAAGTATGCAGAGCACAACCGGCATGAAGACGAAGATCAGGGTAATTCCTCTCTGCGTAAAAGCAGCCTGTCTTGCCCCTTCATTTGCCAGCTTTTCGCTGTAGCCGACAGCGGCAAGCAGCATACCGATCAGCCAGGATGAAAGGCCTGAGGAGATTTTTCTCGCAAAGGTTGACATGCCGGAAACAACGCCGGGGCGGTGAACCGACGTGACCAGTTCATCGACATCCGGCATATCCGCCATGATGGCAAAAATACTGGTAAGGGTTGCCGCATTTCCGATGCCGATGCCGACGGCAAGCGCAAGAATCGGAATGATGCTCGCTCCCTCATAGGAAAGCGGAAGCAGCAGAAGTGTGCTGACAATACGGATCGGCGCACCGATCAGAATGGTCGTACGCTTGGAAGTCTTCGCCATAACCGGTCCCCAGATCAGCATACCGACAAGCTGCGCTACGATCAGCGCCGCCATCAGATAGGTCACATAGTGATTCTTATACCCGTTAATGACATCATCCACGTAATAGACAGCCATGCCGGATACGAAATCCATGCCGCACTGTCCTGTCAGATAGATCCCGACGAAAAGCCGGAAAGAACGGCTCCTGAAAGCGCTGCCGGCGTGATTGAAGCTGTCGGACAGTCTGGATTTCATCGGAGCGTGCTGATTTTCCCAGGTGCCGGCAACCGTAAGAAGGCAGGTGATCAGAAACAGGACGCCGAACAGAATGCAGCAGCGAAGATACATCGTTGTCTTCGTTGTATCCGTAATTAACAGCGTCGGGATGACACCGCAGACCATGGCACCCAGCGTCGACCAGATCATCCGGACATTGGAAAATTCAGACCTCGTGTCATAGTCATCGATCATGTCGGGAAGCAGGCCGTTATAGGGCACCATCAGAATCGTTGATCCCGTGGAAAACAGACAGTACATCAGGACATAAAAAACAAACATGGCAGCCGGGCTGTCAGAACGGAACGGAATCCAGAGCGTAATAAACGTCACGGCTGTCGCAAAGGATCCGATCAGCATATAAAAGCGTTTCGCTCCCATCCCGGAAGTTGTCCGGTCTGTGATATTTCCCATGATGGGATCCGTTACCGCATCCCAGACGTGCCCGATCAGCGGGACTGTCCCTGCCAGTGCTGCCGGCATGCCCATAGCCTTAATCAGAAATACCGTAAAAAAAGAATTGATAATAACAAAGGCACCGCCGTTAAAGAATTCTCCGGCACCGTACATGATCCGGGAACCGATCCCCCTGCTGTGCTTCCCTGACTGCATTGCCTGCAATACCTCCCTCTTCACATCAGCTACTCTTATTTTACAGATGATCTTCTGATATGTGAAGATTGATTTTTATCCTTCCCGCTGTGCCCGCTGTGATGGTTACTGTTCACGCTCTGCCGGCACTGCTGAACGGATACCTGATTCAGACTACTTTCAAAAATCCGTTATCAGTTCTCCCAGAAAAGTTCATCCAGGGTTTTGTCGAGCGCCCTGCAGATCGAAAGGCAGAGGCGGATCGTCGGATTATATTCCCCGTTTTCAATAGCGCTGATCGTCTGCCTGGTCACGCCGCACAGGTCTGCCAGCTGCTGCTGTGACAGATCCTTTGCCGCTCTCGCTGATTTCATTTTCAGATTTTTCATACATTCTCACGTCTTTCCTGAATCATTTTCAGAACAAGTGCAGCCAGGATGATCAGAAAAAATACGGCAATCAATGCATTTATCCCATGTACGGATGAGAAAAGTTCCTCCGGGGTTTCCCAGTCGGGTTTGTAGAAAGCAGCCAGCACATTTGCTGAAATGACCATAATGACAATGATCAGATTTTTCACCGGATTCTGATGTGCCGTCAGATATGCCCCTTTCCAGATGGCGATCACAGCAAAGACAGTAAGTCCGAGAAACGCACTGCCGATAAACAGAACCATCTCATATTTCCGGAAAAATCCGGTATCCAGCATGGCCATCAGAATACCGGGGATTAAATTGCACAGAACCATCGTTAAAAATCCCGCCTTATAGGCAGTCCCCCTGACAGCGATCTGCCTTTCATCGTAACTGTCCGTCTGATGCCTGCTTCTGCAGCTCAGCAGCGCTATGGCAAAAACAAAAACCACTCCTGTGATAACACCTGCAGCCCAACTCATAAGCTTATCCATCCTTTCTCTGAAATACACAACTGATCAACATTTCCTGTAGTTTCCCTCAGCTTCGGTTAAGTATGATAATAGACCGGGTTTCAGGATATGTCAATTATATTTGACATATTTCTTTGATCATATGACACATCGCAATATTGAGGCGACATATTGCAATATTCATACGATGTATCTCAATGATCGGATGGCATCCCGGCCCTATTCCAACACAAAGCTTCGTACCGAAAAGGAGAAAACACAGCACAAACCGATTCAAAGTGAAAATGCGGCAAAGCCTTATTATTACTGGCTTTGCCGCACTTTCTGTTCTATTCAGCTGTCAAAGACGAGATAATACAGGCGACGCGCCTGTACGGCGGAGACGGTGCTGCTCTGATACTTCTCAGAAAGGCCCTGCCGTCTGATTAACCAGCCGGCAGGGCCTTTTGTTTTACATTTATTTTTCAGACTTTGCGCCGACGCCACTATTTTCTGCTTTTGCACCGGCAAAATACGGAAGGGCCACAAAGCAGACGCCGCCGATAATATTTCCGATCGTGACAGCGACGAGATTGTAAATCCATCCGCCGAAAGTTACTGCCTGCCCGGCCGGATCGAGAAGAGCGACCGTAAGCTGTGTCATATTGGCAATTGAGTGCTCAAATCCGCAGGTGATAAAGGCGAAGAGACACCAGAAAATCATGATCAGTCTGGCGCTCTCAGACTTACACTTAAAGCCACACCAAACGGCCAGGCAGACCAGGATATTGCAGAGGATACCGCGAATGATCAGCTGAAGGAACGGAGCAGACATTTTTGCGGCAGCAGCAGTCGATAAAAATGTTGCAACAGCTTCTGAATTAAGACCTGAGAAATGGAACAGAACTGCCAGCAGGGCAGAACCCGCAAGATTTCCTAACCAGCAGATGACGAGCAATTTTACGGCATCGACAAAGGAAATCTTTTTTTCTGTCAGACCCGCGGTCATGACCAGCGTATTTCCCGTAAAAAGTTCGGCACCCGCGATAATAACCAGGCTCAGCGCAATACCGAAGGCACATCCCATGACAACCTTTGTTGCCGGTGCTCCGTTCAACAGCCCTCCGATGACGTTGATCAGAATATTTCCGAATCCGATATAGGCGCCTGCGAGCATGGCATGAACAAAGTATCCCCCGGGACTTCTCTTCAGAAAGCCGACCTTTGCACCTGCGGCATTAGCCACTGCATGATAAGTTTCTCCGTACATAATTTTTCTCCTCTCTTGACATCAATACTACTGTCTCGACTGTATTTTCTTTGTCCCAACGGATTTCCTCTATCATCTGACCGTTATAGAAGACCGGGAACTTAAACTTCATTGACTTCAGAACCTGCCC
>ONOC01000097.1 GCA_900319355.1 uncultured Eubacteriales bacterium
TTTAATAAAGATAATTTTGTGGGGACTCTGTGCCGGCAGCGTGGGCAGTGCGGGGCAGGGTCTTTTTTTGCGTATGCTGCGAGCCACGCACTCTGGGAAAATGAGGGAAGGTCTGTGCCTGCACAAGGATGGCGATCATTTTCACTTAAGTATGCGGCGACAGCCGCGATGAGTGCCTGCCGATGGCCGGCCCGAATGGCGTGACTCATAACATACGCGGGAGGCCATATGGGAAGCACGACTTCCGGATAGACAATTACCGCAGATTGTGTGCCGGAAACCGACAAGAAAAGCAGCCCGGCTCTTATTTTTCACTCCGATTGGGCTTATAGTAGAAAAATAAGGGAACTGGAGGCGTGAAATGGAAGAGAACATAAGCAGGGAGAGAAAGCTACTCTTTCGTTCTGGGATGATTCTGGTCTCCGGAATCTGCGCCATTGCGGCAGGACTCACGCTTGGAAGCGGGATCCGGGTACTGGGCGGGCCGGACCTGCGGATCGTTCTGTGCTGCCTTTTTGCGGTGGCGCTCCTCTTTCAAGGCTATTCGGACCTTCCGAAGACGAACGCCGGATCGGGCGCGTACCGGTGGGGCGTCCGGCTCTCCGGCGGCATCATCGCGTTTCTGATCTATGATCTTGGCATACTGGTTCCGGTGAGGCTCATTGAACTGCTGATTCCGGCTGCGAGAAACCGGGTCTGTGCAGCCATTACGGCGGTGGGGGCGGCCTGCATGTCCATCCTGATCTCGATCTATGGGATCCTTCACGCGCGTCAGGTCCGCGTCCGCTCGTATCGGCTTCCGTCCGGCGCGCTTGAGAAGGGCGAGACGTACCGGATCGTTCATCTCAGCGATCTTCATATCGGTTCGATTGTCGGAAGGCGGTTCTTAAGACGGGTTGTGAGTATGGTCAATGCGCTTCATCCGGACCTGATTGTCATAACAGGTGATCTTGTGAACCATGGAACGCTGAAAGAGTGCGGAGATGTGGACGGAATCGCCTCAATCCTTGCCGGTCTTCAAGCAAAGGACGGCGTCTTCGCGGTGACGGGCAACCATGACCCGGGTCCGGAAGATCCGACGTTCAGGCACTTTCTCTCGGAGGCAAAGATCCGTCTTCTGCGGAATGAGACCGTGATCCTTCCGCGCTGCATTCTCTCAGGCAGAGATGGCACCCATATTCACGACCGGCAGCCCTCTCCCGCCTTCCCGGAGACGGACGGAGAGCGGCGGATCCGCGTTGCCCTTGACCACTATCCGGACGGGCTGCCGGATGGCGCGGCGGCCGGAGCGGATCTCTTCTTATGCGGACACACCCACAACGGACAGTATTTCCCGCTGATGTACCTGATCCGCCGGAAATACAGAAACGGAACAGCGTATGGAAAATCAGAATATAAAGGCACAACCTGCATCGTCTCGTCGGGAACGGGTTGTTTCCAGATCCCGATCCGGATCGGAACCGACAGTGAAATCGGCTGCATCGACCTGCACGGATGATGCCTGTATGGCTGATCCGATTGGCCCGATCGAGATCCTGGTGACAACGGACCGCCATTACGCCGGCCACCTGAGTGTGATGCTGTACAGCCTCGCGGCCAGCGGGGCGGACGCATCGTTCCGTGTCTGGATCCTCAGCCGTGACCTCACGGAGGCAGATGCATCTCAGATTGAAACGAATCTCCGGAAGCGGGGAATCGGAAATCTTGTGGTCCGCCTGATCCGGGTGCCGGAAGCGCGGATGAAGCATATGCCGACGAGCCGGCGCTATCCGGACTCGATCTATGACCGTCTGTTTGCGCCCGATGAGCTGCCGGAGGAGGTGGAGCGTGTTCTCTACCTCGATCCGGACATCGTGGTCCTTCATTCCGTCAGGTCTCTTTGGAAAATGCCGCTTGAGGGCTGTCTGATCGCGGCCGCAAGCCACGTTCAGTTCTTCGGCTGCTTCCTGAACCGGCTGCGCCTCATGGCGTGGACCCCGGGACATTATGTGAACTCCGGTGTGATGCTGATGGACCTGAAAGGAATGAGAGAGGACCGCAGTTCGGAGCGATTTGAGCGGTATGCCCGGACGCACAAGGCCTGTCTCTGCCTTCCCGATCAGGATATTCTAAGCGCTGTGTACGGCCGGCGGATTCTGCCGATCGATCCGCATATCTGGAACATGACCGAGCGGATCTGGCGGAAAGACTGTCTGAAGGATCCTTCTCTCACTGTGTCGGATGTCGGGGAGAAGACGGTCATCATCCATTACATCGGCCGGAACAAGCCGTGGAAGAAGAATTATCTCGGTGAGCTGGACTGCTTTTACAAGAAAACTGTATCGGACATGGCGGTGGCAGCGGGCCGGGAGGACCAGCTGGAAGAAGAGGGCTGACGGCTGTCCGGAAGGGTAGGTATTCACCGGGATGGCCAGCTGGTGTCCGTCAAGGGGAAAGGCGTGCACTGAGAAGACCGGCTCACGTGGCGGGACACGTATCATAAGACGGATCACGTCTGTCCAAAGAAGTCACGATGCGTTATGATGGGGAAAATGCATCCGAAAAGAGGGCAGATGATGGAAAATAAGAAAATCGTGATTCTGAATACAGGCGGTACACTCTCCTCCGTCATGAAAGAGGACGGCCTTGCGCCAGGACTTCAGACGACGGACATCCAGAAGGAAATCCGGATGGTCTCCGGTGGAATCGACCTTGAGATGCAGGATCTCTGCAGTCTTGACAGTGCCAATATATTTCCTGAGGACTGGGTGCATCTGGCGGAAAAGGTCGCAGAATTAAGACGCGGCTGTGATGGGATCGTGATCATCCACGGGACCGATACGATGGCATATACGAGTTCCATGCTTTCCTTTATGCTCCGGAATATCGATATCCCGGTTGTGCTGACCGGATCGCAGCTTTCGATGGTGAATCCGGTCGCCGACGCGATGGAGAACCTGCGCTGCGCGATCCATATGGCGGCCAGCGGGGCAGCAGGCGTCTTCGTTGCCTTCAACCGGAAGGTGATGCTTGGCTGCCGCACATCCAAAGTGCGTTCCCTTTCTTTTAATGCGTTTGACAGCATCAATTATCCTGATGTCGCGCGGATCAGTTCCCTTGGGATGAAAGTGAACCGCGAGACGATCCCGATCCGGCAGGGCGTCTTCAGACTCTGCAATACCTATTCTGACAAAGTTTTCATGCTGAAGCTGTTTCCGGGCATGCACCGGTCTGTCCTCACGTCACTGGCGGAACAGGGCTATCGGGGCATCTACATCGAGGCGTTCGGAGTCGGCGGCATGCCTTTTATGGAACATGATCTGATCAGGACGATCGCCGGGCTCAGCCAGGGCGGTATCACGGTCCTTGTCGGCACACAGTGCCGGTACGAGGGAAGCAATCTGAACGTCTATGAAACCGGCCGAAGGGCCCTGGAGGCGGGCGTTCTTCAGGCTTTCGACATGACATCCGAAGCGGCGCTGACCAAGCTGATGTGGGTACTGGGCCGCACAGAGGACGTTCAGGAGATTCGGGATTATTTCTCCGTCAGTCTCTGCAATGAGGTGACGATCGGCTGAGACGTCAGAACATCCAATCATGCGTTCGAATTATTGTGCATAACGCGCAATTTTGTTCACGAAATAGAACAATGCATCTGAACATTTTGCAATATTCAGATGGCTTTTATATAATGACAAAAACAAAAGACGAATTGACAGATGATTTTGGCCGTCTTCGTACAATTCAGGAAGGAATACAGGCAGATGTCGATACTTTTACAGGCGGAAAATTGCAGTAAGAGTTTTAAGGGACTGGTGGCGGTAAAAAATTTTTCCGCAGAGCTGGAAGAGGAACATATTTACGGCCTGATCGGGACGAACGGGGCCGGGAAGACGACCGTGATCAATATGCTTTCCGGCGTTCTGGCACCGACATCCGGCAAGATTATCTATCAGGGAACAGACATTACGAGCTGGAAGCCTGACCGCGTGGCAAAGGCGGGTATCCTGAGAACGTATCAGAACCTGCGCCTGTTCAACAAGATGACCGTCCTGGAAAACGTGATCATCGGAGCTCAGATGCACAATGGGTACAGCTTTACGGATGGCCTTCTGCATACGAAACGGTACGGCATGAATGAAAAGCAGTATAAAGAAAAGGCAATGGAGATGCTGCATGAGGTCAGGCTGGACGCCTACGCGGATGTTCAGGCGTCTTCCCTCCCGTACGGCAGTCAGAGACGTCTGGAGATCGCCCGTATCCTTGCGGCCAACCCGAAGTTGATTCTTCTCGATGAGCCGGCGGCCGGCATGAACCCTCAGGAAAGTGCTGAGCTGGTCCAGATGATCCGCCATGTACAGAAGACTTACCATCTGACAGTTCTTCTGATCGAGCATGACATGAAGGTCATTATGAATCTCTGTGAATATATTTATTCGATGGCACAGGGAGAAGTGATTGCGAAAGGAACGCCGGAAGAGATCCGGAATGATCCGAAAGTGATTGCAGCCTATCTGGGGAGGCGGGCGAATGTTTGAAATCAAAGACCTGGTACTGAAATATGGCGGTATCACAGCCGTCGACCAGATTTCGCTTCATATCGATGATGGTGAGACAGTTGCCCTGATCGGGGCAAACGGAGCAGGCAAGAGTTCCACGCTTCGTGCGGTATCCGGACTTATGCGCGTTGTCTCAGGAGAAATTATCTATAACGGGACGAAAATCAATGGAATCGGTCCCGATCAGATTGTCCGGATGGGGATCGTGCAGGTGCCCGAAGGAAGACAGATTTTTACTCGCCTGACGGTTGAAGAAAATCTGCAGATGGGCGCGTACGTCAGCCGCGACCGGGATCAGGTCGAAGCGAACCACGAACGGGTTCTGTCC
>ONOC01000123.1 GCA_900319355.1 uncultured Eubacteriales bacterium
GGGACCGTGAGGGAGGAGGTGGGTTCATCCAGCACAATAATTTTGGAATGATAGGAAATAGCCTTTGCGATCTCGCACATCTGCCGTTTCGAGACCGACATCGTTCTCATCGGTGCCGTCAGACTAACGGTAATGCCGAGCTGCCGGAAGAGTTCAGCAGCCTCCTTTTTCATTCTGGCCTCGTCGACCACGCCGGCGCCGTTTACCGGATATCGTCCGAGAAAAAGATTGTCTACGACGCTTCGCTCCAGACACTGGTTCAGTTCCTGATGCACCATGGCGATTCCGTGTTCCAGCGCGTCCTTCGGCCCGGAGAAGTTGACTTCCTTTCCATCCAGAATGATCGTCCCCTCGTCCTTCTGATAGGTTCCGAACAGGCACTTCATCATGGTCGATTTGCCGGCGCCATTCTCTCCCATCAGCCCCATGATGGTGCCGCGCTTCACATCCATATCGATATGATCCAGAACCCGGTTTCGGCCGAAGGTTTTGCACATCCCGCGGATCGACAGGATGATATCGTCTTTCTTTTCTTCTGCCATTGCTGTCCTCCGTGCCGCGCCAACGCGGCACCCCGCGAAAAATGCCCGAAAGGGCCTTCCGCAGTTCTGCTTGTCTCATCTGTCCGCTCTGTCATCGCTCCGCGGCAGGGAAAAGGGCTGTCAGGAAGCGTTCTTCCCGGCAGCCCTCTGTCTGCTGCAGATTTCCCGACTTTGCTTCTGCTTCAGATCAGATTATTCTTTACTGGCTGAGCAGAGCGGTGTAGGAAGCCGCGTTGTCGGTCTTGACCATGTTGATGCAGAATGCGTCGTACTCAGAAGGATTGCCCAGTCTGTTGGTAATGTTGGACTCTGTCTGTCCGTCACCGCCGATGTAGTCCACATCGAGATTCAGCAGATCGTCGTACTTCTGGAGAAGCGGCTGATAGGTGGAACTCAGGAAGTTGTCGGCCGCGTTGTAGATATCAAGCCATACCTTCTTGTTCGGAGATGTGGAAGCATCCAGCTGGTTGGAAACCGGCGCGTATGTCTTGGTCGCATCCGTGAAATCCTGATAATTGTCAGCTGTGACAGCAACATTCAATGCGTAGTACGATCTCTGGTCTGCGTTGTACTCATAGACATCGCTGGTGAGTACGTTGCCTGCCGCGTCAGCGGTGCCGATGCCGGTGTCAATATCCACGCCGTCCAGCGCATTGCGGACCACACGGAGCGTCAGGTAAGCCTGCACATCAGCATGCTGGGAAATGGTTCCGCCATAGCCGTTGGCAATGGCCGCCACCGCATCGCTGTTGGCATCATAGCCGAAGGTCGGCACCTTCTCCGCCTGGGACCAGCTGTTGAACATCGACATGCCCATGCCATCATTATTGGAAACTACTATATCGATCTGATCGCCGAAGGAAGAGGACCAGGTGGAAATGGCATTTCCAGCGGTTGCTGCATCCCAGGTGGCGCCTGCGGAATTCTTCATTTCCTGCGAAGCGAGTTCACGGACCGTGTATTCCTTTCCACCGACCGTGAGCTTGCCATCCTGCACATCCTTGGCGGATCCGTCCGTATTCGTTCCGACCGGATTGGCATCAATGTCGCCATCTGTCTCTACCGCCGTGCCGAGAGCCTTGCGAACGCCGCGTGTACGGGCGATGGAGTCGTTGTGTCCGATGTCTCCGATTGCCAGAACATATCCGATCACACCGTCTCCGTTGCGGTCGATGGTATCGGCATGGTCCTCGATGTACTTCTCGACCATCTGTCCCTGCAGCTCCGCGCCCTGATTGGCATCGAAGCCCACATAGTAAGTGTCCTTGTTGAAATTCAGTGCGGTCATGTCCAGCTCACCGGTGGTGGAATTGGACGGCTGGCGGTTGAACCAGCAGACCGGCTTATCCTTGTTTGCCACAGCTCCGCCAGTTGGCGCTGCCGCCTCTGTCGTGGAAGCAGCTGCCGCTGCCTCATCGGCTGTGCTGGATGCCTGCGCCGCCGTGGAAGACGCCGTGCCGGAAGAGGATCCAGAAGAGGATCCGCATCCCGCGAATGTAGCGGCTGCAAGGACTGCCGCTGCTGCAATAGAAATCACCTGTTTGTTCTTCATAATAACCCTCCGTTATCCTATCTTTCCGGGAAATCCGGATGCCTGCCGCATCCTACGTTTCCCTTGCTCCCTGTCGACATGACCATGATACGGAGAATTAAGGAATTTTTTTATAGAATATTTTTGGGTTTCTCTAGGAATTTTTCAGGTGATTATCGTCGTTATGCCTACTTAATGCTGCGTCGTGTGAATAATATTGTGCACAAGTTCCGGGTACGGCACAATGGCCGGCTCCG
>ONOC01000045.1 GCA_900319355.1 uncultured Eubacteriales bacterium
ATTGATAAGATGAAAAGCGGATGTTCCGGAAGAGTTTGTGTGTTCAGTTTTGAGGGTATGTGACATCCACAGGGATGTGTGATATCCTGTGAGATAAGAAATGGAAATATTCCTCGATAGCTCAGTCGGTAGAGCGCGTGACTGTTAATCACGATGTCGTTGGTTCGAGCCCAACTCGGGGAGCTCTTTTTTTATAAGAAAAAGATAGCCCGTACATCGGGTGGTGCAAGGCCCGGTGGTCAAGAGGTTAAGACATCGCCCTTTCACGGCGGTAACATGAGTTCAATTCTCATCCGGGTCATCTGTGGCGTGGTAGCCAAGTGGTAAGGCAATGGTCTGCAACACCAGTATGCACCGGTTCAAATCCGGTCCACGCCTTAATGAATGAGGGAGTCTGCAAAGCGCAGGCTCCCTTTCTCTGTACAGGATTTTCAGATTTCCTGTACAGGATATTCTGAGGGAAGAGTCATGAGAAGGTTATATGACAGGTCACAGATCAACTGGAACAACATGATGTTCTCCAGGCAGGATCTGAAAAAACTGCTGATTCCGCTGATGTTTGAACAGCTTCTTACCTCCTTTATGGGTATGGCTGATACCATGATGGTTTCCAGAGTCGGCAGCGCGGCGATCTCGGCCGTATCACTGGTTGATTCCATCAATGTACTGATGATTCAGCTCCTGTCGGCAATGGCAACCGGAGGCACGATCCTGTGTTCACAGTATATCGGCAAGAATGATCTGAAGAGGGCCAATCAGGCTGCGCGCCAGGTCGTCCTGACGGTCCTGATGATCTCCATCCCGATCGGACTGCTCTGTTTTCTTTTCAGAGAACCGCTGCTGGCTTTGATTTTCGGTTCCGTAGATCCGGAAGTGATGAAAGACGGCGTCGCTTATTTCTATTTTACTTCCCTTTCCTTTCCCTTCATTGCCCTGTTCGAGACAGGCGCGGCCTTTTACAGAGCCGGCGGAAACAGCCGTTTTCCGATGACACTGTCCGTCATCTGCAACGGTTTGAATATTGCCGGCAACGCCGTCTTTATCTTTGCTTTTCAGATGGGAACAGCCGGGGCAGCGCTGTCCACCCTGCTGTCCAGAATCATCAGCGGCGTGGTGATTTTTTACTTCCTGAGAAAGCCTGCACAGCAGATCGTGATTGATCATTATCTGGATATCAGGCCGGATTTTCAGATGATCAGAAGAGTACTTTCTCTCGGCGTGCCTTCCGGTGTCGAAAACAGCATGTTCCAGTTCGGAAAGCTCGTGATTCAGTCCAGTGTGTCGCTGCTGACCACGACACAGATTGCGGCAAATGCCATGGTCGTTGTCTTCGAGAATCTCAACGGCATCGGCGGCATCGGTATCGGCATCGGGCTGATGACGGTTGTCGGTCAGTGCGTAGGTGCGGGAAGAAACGAGGAAGCAAAGTATTATATTGTAAAAATCACCGCCGTCGCCGAGGGTGTGGTGGCTCTGTCCTGCCTGATTGTCTTTCTGCTCTGCAGACCGGCCATGTGGCTTGCCGGGATGGAACCGGAAGCCGCCAGGCTCTCTTTTGATATGATGATCTACGTATCTGTCGTCAAACCGATCGTATGGACCTGCGCTTTTGTTCCCGCTTACGGCATGAGATCCGCCGGAGACGTAAAGTTCTCCATGATCATGTCAAGTCTGACCATGTGGCTCTGCCGTGTGCTGATGACGACCGTTATGATCCGTGTTCTAGGATTCGGTCCCATTGCGGTCTGGATCGGCATGTCCTCCGACTGGCTCTGCAGAAACATCGGATATTCCATCCGTTTCCTTTCGGGAAAATGGCTGAAGCATAAGGTAATCTGATCACCTTCAGGAGATACTGATGAGAAAAGAACAATATGAAAATGCCGCGAACGGCCATGCCGAGACTGATGAAGCCGAACGGCGCAGGAGAAGAAGAATCCGGGCAAGACGGAAAAGAAGGCGCAGAAGGCGTCAGATACTGATCCTGACTGCAGCGGCTGTCGTGGCGGCTGTTACTGTCGACATCTGGAAGACCGCCGTTCATGCAGGCAACTCAGCCGGAGATCCGTCAGAAACTTCTGTTTCCGGTGCCCTTACAGCAGAAAATGTGCCCGTGGCACCGGACACGGTATCCTCCGGATCCGCTGAAAATGCCGGTCAGACAGCTTCCGGCAGTGATTTTGTCCCGCTGTACGATTCCGTGTATGAGGCCATCGACAGCATTGAAGAGACTGACCCGGCAGGCGCTGTCGGGAGCAGTGAAACCAGTGATGCGGAAGAGACCGATGACACGAAAGATACCGGGAACAGTGCAGGGAAGGTTTCAGGAGAGAACGGTGACACGAAAGATACCGGGAACAGTGCAGGGAAGGCTTCCGGAAAAAACGGCGTCCGGGGTGCGGCAGGTTCTGAAGAGGACGAAACGCCGCTCTACGGCTACGGATCGGGAAAAGGCGCTGACAGTTATGAATATACAGATACGTCGGCGGAGGTTACCGATGCTGTAGAAGGATTCGGCGGCATGGAACTCACCGACGCGCAGAAAAAGAAAATTTCAGCTGCGCTGAATGAAATGGCGGGTTACAGCGTCGGTTTTATTCTGTGTGATATCAATGACTGTCGCGGCATTGTCTATAACCCCGATGAAACCTATTATTCGGCAAGCAGTATCAAGGGCCCTTACATGGCCAGTGTGGTATCCATGTATCCGGAGTGTCTTGATACGCTGGAAAATGAAATCCGGCAGATACTGGTGTATTCCGACAACGGGTGCTATGAGGAATTAAGAGACCGCTACGGCGATGCACCGATTGAGAAATGGGCGGAGGATGCCGGCACGGAAATCAGTTTTGATTACGGATGGGACTACACCGATTACAGTGCAAGGACGCTGGCGAAGCTCTGGATGAAAAATTACGAGTTTTTCGAATCCGGTGACGCCGGCAGTGAAATTGCGGAACTGTATGAGGACCCGGATACTTCAGCCATCCATTCAGTACTTGGAAACAAATATACGACAAGGTCCAAGGCAGGATGGATTGCCGACACAAGCTGTCAGTCCACCGTGGATGCAGGCATTGTCTACGCCGACAACGGGCCGTATATTCTGGCGATCCTTACGGATATTCCGTCCGCTGTGGACAGACTGGATCCACTTGTGACCGTGCTGGACAGCATTCACCAGACGATGTAGGTTCAGAGGCACGAAGTGTAAGAAGTCCTTGTGCGGCGGGAAATCCTGTGATACAATATTCAAGCTGTGTAAAAATCACGTACGGAGATTTTCAGGGCGGTGCCTGTGACAGGTTCCCTGGACGTTGAACCGTACGGAAGTCTAAAACCAAAAGGAGAAAAGACATGAGCGTAGTATCAATGAAACAGTTACTCGAAGCCGGTGTACATTTCGGACACCTCACCAGAAGATGGAACCCCAAGATGGCTCCGTACATCTACACAGAGCGCAACGGTATCTACATCATCGACCTTCAGAAGACGGTCGGCATGGTAGATGACGCATACAAGGCTGTTGCTGACATCGTTGCTGACGGAGGACACATCCTTTTCGTCGGAACCAAGAAGCAGGCTCAGGACACCATCCAGGCAGAGGCTGAGAGATGCGGCGAGTATTTTGTCAATGAGAGATGGCTTGGCGGTATGCTGACCAACTTCAAGACCGTTCAGACCCGTATCGAGCGTCTCAAAGAGATCGAGAAGATGCAGGAGGACGGCACCTTTGAAGTACTTCCGAAGAAGGAAGTTGCCGGACTCGTAAAGGAAATGGATAAGCTTCAGAAGAACCTTGGCGGTATCAAGGAAATGAAGAAGATCCCGGAGGCGATTTTTGTTGTAGATCCGAAGAAGGAGCATATCTGCGTAGAAGAGGCTCATGCACTGGGCATCACCCTGATCGGTATCTGCGATACCAACTGCGATCCGGAAGACCTTGACTATGTCATCCCGGGCAACGATGATGCTATCCGTGCCGTAAAGCTTCTTACTTCCAAGATGGCTGATGCCGTTGTAGAAGCAAAGCAGGGCGCAGCTCAGGAAGCCGGCGACGAGCAGGCTGAGGAAGCCGCAGCCGAGGCAGCTGCAGCAGAGCAGGCCTGAGGTTTAACTGACGGAATGATGTACCGGAACGGCCGGATTTCTGCATGAAGGCTGCTTCCGGCAGCAGACAGATATGATGTAACATACAGATAACCCCACTAATAACAGGAGGAACAGAAATGGCAGCTATTACAGCAGCACTTGTAAAACAGCTGAGAGACCTCACCGGCGCGGGCATGATGGATTGCAAGAAGGCTCTGGCAGCCACCGACGGTGATCTGGATAAGGCAATTGAGAACCTTCGTGAGAACGGTAAGGCAGCAGCACAGAAGAAGGCAGGCCGTATCGCAGCAGAAGGTATCGTAATGTTCAAGTCCACTGAGGACGGCAAAAAGGCAGCAATCGTTGAGGTTAACTCCGAGACTGACTTCGTTGCAAAGAATGAGAAATTCCGCACCTATGTAGAGCAGGTTGCTGATCAGGCACTGACGACAGAGGCAAAGGATATCGATGAGTTCCTGGCTGAGCCCTGGAAATTCGAAGAGGGCAAGACCGTTAAGGATGCTCTGGATTCCGAGATCGCCATTATCTCCGAGAACATGCACATCCGTCGTTTCGCAAAAGTTGAGGAGCAGAACGGTTTCGTCGCTACCTACAACCATGCTGACGGAAAAATCGGCGTTCTGGTTGACGTAGAGACTGATGTAGTCAATGATGCGATCAAAGAGATGGCAAAGAACGTTGCCATGCAGATCGCAGCGATGAGACCTCAGTACCTTGATAACTCCGAGGTACCGGCAGATTACATCGAGCATGAGAAAGAGATCATCAAGGCAGCCATTGCCAATGATCCGAAGGAAGCTTCCAAGCCGGCAAAGGTTATCGACGGTATCGTTCACGGCCGTCTGAACAAGGAGCTGAAGGAGATCGTTCTTCTTGACCAGGTATACGTAAAGGCGGAAGACGGCAAGCAGACCGTACAGAAGTACGTAGATCAGGTTGCGAAGGCAAACGGCGCAAAGGTTGCCATCAAGAGCTTTGTTCGTTTCGAGACCGGCGAAGGCCTTGAGAAGAAGCAGGAGAACTTCGCAGAGGAAGTTGCTGCACAGGCACTCGGTAAATAATCCCGGCAGAATTAACCAAAACCGGGCATTATTTCACACCGGAATAAAGCAGAGGAGATCGTGGAAACGGTCTCCTCTTTTTCTGATTCATTCAGGAGACGATGATGATAAGGATCTGAATATTATCATTTATTATCTGGCCAGATTCTATTATGATGGTAGTGTCAAATCAGCCGTGGAAACATGAGACCTGAAAAACAAGGCCCCGGCGGGCTTTAAAAACTGCAGATATTTATCGGAGGACCGGCGGATGTATAAAGTACTGATCGCAGACGACGAGGGCATCGCACTTTGCTCCCTCTCATATATCATCGAAAATACATGGAAGGACCAGTGCACCGTGCGCTCGGCTGACACAGGACGCACGGTCATCGAGATCGCGGAGACCTTCCGGCCGGATGTGGCTGTCATGGATATCCAGATGCCGGGCATCAACGGTATTGAAGCCATCAAGGAGATCCGCAAGTTTTCCCCTCAGACACTTTTTATCATTGTCACAGCCTATGATCAGTTCGATTATGCCAAAGAGGCCATTGACCTCGGCGTGCTCTGCTATCTGACCAAGCCGCTTGACCGGGATAAATTCGTGGATGTGATGAACGGCGCTTTTGCGCAGATCGACAGGGAGAAAACGAAACGCAGCAACGACCTGAAGATCTGGGAAAAGCTGGAAACCGTTGTCCCGATGATCGAGAGCGGCTTTGTCTATTCCCTGCTTCTCCGTGACAGCACGGACGACGATATTGCGAGGTATAAGCAGCTCCTGGACATCACGGAGGACGCGGGCTATGTCATTCTGATCGAGTGCGGTGACGAACCGGAAAAGACAGAGGCGGAAAAGGAGAGCGGAGCAGCGGGCAGCGATCCGCTGGAAAATACCATCGGCACCGGCATCCGGATTCAGAAGTATTATCCGCGTTTCCGCAGCTTTCTGAAGGATTCAATTCCGAATATCATTGTTGGTCAGATCGTGATGAACAAAATTCCGGCGGTGGTGCCGCACAGCATGGAAAAATCCAGCTACAGCGAACGGATCGCCGTGATTGACCGTCTGCGCCGCGTGGTGCAGCAGATGGAGGAAAAAACAGGCTCTGTCTTCCGTGTGGGTATCGGCAATGTATGTCCGCTCGGTGATATGCAGCAGTCATTTTCCACAGCCATGCAGTCTCTTCACGTGGGAAATGACAAAGTCTCTCATGCGGACGACCTTCCGGTGGTATGTGAATATGAGGACAATTATCCGCTGAATCTGGAAAAAGAGATTTTTGACGCAGTGCAGAAGGGAAACCGCGAGACGGCGGAGAAATCGTCGTCTGTTTTCTTTGACTGGATGGTGGAAACCTACGAGCCGAAAAATGATTCCAGCGTGCGACTGAAGGCACTGGAATTTGTCCTTTGGTCTGAGCATCTCAGCTTCTATGACGGTGGTCTCGGTGTATACCGCATGACTGACCGGGGCAACTACCTCGATGAGGCACAGAATCTGGATATCGCTTCTCTTAAAAAGTGGTATGTGAGCAAGATCGGACGTGCGGCCGGCAAACTGAAGACGAAGACCAGAAGCAGAGCAGACAGTCTGATCGATGCGGCGAAGAGATACATCGATACGCATTTTCAGAATGATATATCGCTGGATGATATTTCGCAGGAGCTGGACATCAGCCCCTATTATTTCAGCAGGATCTTCAAGGAAGAAGCCGGTGTGACCTTCGTGGAATATCTGACAAATGTGCGTATGGACAAGGCCAGGGAGATGCTCAGAAATCCTGAGATTTCCGTCAAGGATATCGGGTCTGCCGTAGGGTATCAGGACGCCAATTATTTCAGCCGCATTTTCAAGAGACTCGAGGGCAGGACGCCCACAGAGTATCGCGGTGAGAATTCGTAAATCTGCAGGATATACAGAACGGAAAGTACGCTCTCCGCAGCAGTGGAAATAACGAACAGCAGAAGTGTTCTGTCCGGAATAATGGAGAGCACATACAACAGGTCGTGAAGAAGGCGAAGGAGAGGGCAGTTATGAGAGCTGAACTGGAGGAGTTCTACCGTGAAAAGGATCCCGTGCGCAGACGGGAAATGATCAGTGCGCTCGCAGAGGCAGATACCGGTGAAAACGCTGACGTCCGGCTGGCCGGCCGTCTGTTTGCCCTGCGCTACGGAACGAATGACCGTACAGATATCGATTACTTTATCCGTTCCATGCTGACCCTGATGAGCATCAGCAGGGCACCCTCTTTTTTTGCCGGACATCAGAAACGGCAGGCAGAGAAGATCATCCGGGAACTGGGCATTACCGAAGCAGAAGAACTGATCGCCGCCGGCAAACTTACCAGAGACGAAGCGGAGGAAATCCTTTACGCAGAATTTCAGAGCGCCGCAGAGACATACGTTGACACCTGTTCCGACGGAGAATACCATCGCCTGCTGGGCCTCGCTGCAGCCACAGACAATGGCAGAAAGACTGCCATGCAGAAAGACATTACCGATATGGGCCGCACAGTCGCAGAGCGCTTCCACATGGAGGAGCCGCTTCGCGTGTGGTGCCGGGCACTCGAGGACGCAGCCGGTAGTTGAAGTTACGGCTTCGGAATGTAGAGGATGACCTCCGTTCCTTCCTCCGGTCCGGCACTCGTGATGTCGATGACGTCCTCGGTGTTGTAGAAGAGCTGAAGACGGTTCACCACATTGCCGATCCCGACGCCGTTCGTCTCATCACCCTTTGCGCGGACGGGCACGTTGCCGGTCAGGATCTGCTGGATCTGTTCCTGCGTCATGCCGTGTCCGTTGTCCCGGATGGAGATGGCTGTAGAGTTCCCGAGCCCGTAGACGGACAGGATCACCTTCTTCGGACGCGTCAGATCCCTGAAGCCGTGATTGATGGCGTTTTCCACGATGGGCTGCAGAATCATACTCGGCATGGATACGTTCGTCAGATCGTCGTCGATCATTTTTTCATAGGCGATCGAGCCGGAGAATCGGACATTGATGATATAGACATAGTTGTCCACGAGAGAGATTTCATCCGCCAGCGTGGTGACCTGTTTTTCGCGATTGGTCTTACTGCGGAAAAATGATGCCACGTTCTGCAGATACCGGTACGTGGTGTCAGCCTGCTCCATAAGCGCCAGCTGGGTACCGGCGTTCAATGTATTGAACAGAAAGTGCGGGTTGATCTGGGCCTGCAGATATTTCAGTTCCGCGTCCTTCAGCTCCGCATCCATGCGGAGCTCATTTTCTCTCAGCTCGTTTTCGTGTTCCATTGATGTCTTTAACTTGACAATGTATCCGCGGATGCTTGAGACCATCTCATTGAATGCGGTTGACACCACGCTCACCTCGTCGTTGCCTGTGACGGGAATGGCGGGCACATCAAAGTTTCCGGCGCTGATCTCATTCGCCTCCTGGGACAGTGTCTCGAGCGGCGCCGTGAGAGAACGTGTCAGGAAGAGTGTGAAGATCAGCTCGCTGATCAGAACGGCGATAAGAATCAGCATGGAAAACACCTCCAGCGCACTCAGCGTGTGCTGCAGTGAGGTGTAACTCTCGGAGTTGCTGTTCAATTGCAACCCGTTCAGCGTATAAAGACTGGATTTCAGAAAACCGTAAATCTCGTTGGCTGTATCGTAATCGGCGGCGTATTCTTCCACGTTGCCGCCGCGGGCGTTGGAGAGGGCATCGTGACATACATCCAGATAACTGTCGGTCAGGCCGCCGATATCGTCGATCATGCCGTTGACCTTTTCATCCGCGCCGCTGATCGTCAGGCCGGCGAGGGCGTCCGAATAGGTGTTTTCTGCGGCATAATAGGCGCTCAGGTCACTGGAGCTCCCGGTGCCGAGATAGTCTGAAAGGGCAGTCTGCAGATTGTCAATATCCTCGGTCAGCGTGTTGATTTTTACATTGGAGGAATAGACCTCATTGATCCGGTCGGTGGCCTGGTTGATGGTCATGAACAGGATCGCGTTCACGATAAAAATAAACGCCGTCGCAATGCTGTAGGTGACGATGAGCTTTTCGCCGATCGTATGCATTTTCTTATTCTTCACGGACCCGGTCATTGCCGTTCTCCTTTACTGTACGTGTACTTGTCCACATTGTCGGGCGTGACAGACTGGATATCGATCGTCGAGTACTCCGTGACGAAACCGCTGTCCTTGTATTCCGTCATGCTCTCGGCAGCTTTTTTGCCGATCTCTTCAGGAGATACCGTGAGAACACCGGAAATAATTTTTTTTCTGAGGGCGTTCAGGATCGTGTCGTTTGTGAAGCTTCCGTAAATAGTCACATCGCCCACATGGTTGGAATCCACGACGGCCTGGCATACGTGATTGGTGGTGCTTTCGTCGAGACACAGAAGAATATCCGGAAGATGGCCGCTTTCAAAAAGCTGATTGATGGATTCCACATCTGTGAAAAGGCTGCCGTCGCCCACCTCATATGACTGGATGGAATAGGCAAACGAGAGATAGTTGTTCTGAATGTAATCGCGGATACCGGAGATGATCAGATTCTGGTTGGTGTTGCGCTCCTCGGGACTTGTGAGGATCAGGACGTTCATTTTTTCCCTGGAAGCCTGATCGCGGGTGTCAGCCAGAAACATCTGCGCCATGCGCTGGCCGAATTCATAATAGGTAACACCCACGTAGCTCTGACGGAGAGAGCCATAGCAGTCGCCGCCTACGCAGATGACGGGAATACCATGGTTAACTGCGTTGTTGATCTGGTCTGTCATCCCATCCGTTCCGTCGCCCACGACAAAAATACCGTCTGCGCGGGAATACGTAGCCATTTTCATCAGGTCAGATACGCTGTAGCTTGTCTCCAGATCCTGTCCGGTATATTCCAGATAGGCATCCCGGCTGCTGAGCTCTGAGGCGGCTGCTTCATAAATGTTTTTGCTGAACTCGTCATTGATGTCGCCGACAAAAACGTAATGGGACGTATAGGAGGATGATTTACTGCCGGCCTGCAGAAGTCGTGCGGCATTGGCACGGAAGAGGATCAGGCAGAGGATGGAGGCGGCGATGAGGACACCGAGAACAATGATCATTGATAATTTTGTTTTTTTCGATATATAATGTTGGGGATGTCCGGCGTCCTGTCCCGGCTCATGTGCGGTGTCAGAGGCGATGGATTTATGTTTTTTTCTGAAAATTTTCATGGCATGTTTGATGATCAGGATACTGTTATGTCCGGCCCGAATGGCCGGCACTTCTTCGGGGTAAACTGACTTCGTGTTATGCACGCAGTACAGTATATTAAGTATGATGGCTTCATGGTTCTTATGAAGCCCGGATGATTGCAGACAACCAACATTATATCGCACAGGAGAAGGAAATGAAATCCTTAAGGAAGAGATGCAGCGCGATGATCTGCGCTGTGGCAGCAGCTGTTTCACTTGCCGGCTGCGGTGTTTCAGAGAAACAGGCGGGCGTGGAGACTGTGTCCGGTTCGTCCGAAGAAAACAGAGTAAAGATCGGCATTGTTTTTGATTCCTTTGTGATCGAACGGTGGGAGAGGGACCGCGATATTTTTGTCTCCACCGCGAAGGACCTGGGAGCGGATGTCATCGTCGGCAATGCCAATGGAGACCCGAAAGAACAGAATAATATTATCTCGCACATGATCGACAGCGGGGTATCCGTGCTTGTGGTTGTAGCCACGGATGCAGACGGACTCACGTCCTCAGTGGAAGAAGCGCATAAGGCTGGTATTCCTGTTATTTCCTATGACCGTATCATACGGAACGCCGGCACCGACCTCTATATCACGTTTGATAATGAAAAAGTGGGAACATACATGGCGAAGACCATCAATGATGCGCTTCCCGACGGCGGCAGTTATATGAAGGTCAACGGCTCGGACATGGACAACAATGTGCTGCTGGTCAATGACGGCTTTGATAAGACGATCAACAGCAATATTGCGAAGATTGATGAGATCAGCTGTGATAACTGGAATGACGGAGAGGCGTATGACTATCTGACGGAACATCCGGAGGATGTGGAAGATGCCGATGCCTTCATGTGCGGCAATGACGCGATCGCCGGTCAGGTAGTGCGCGTGCTGTCAGAAAACCGGAAGGCGGGAAAAGTCGTTGTCACAGGACAGGATGCCGATCTGGAAGCATGCCAGAGGATCGTCGAGGGAACACAGGCCATGACAGTGTACAAACCTATTGAGGATCTGGCGACGAAGGCGGCACAGTATGCTGTACAGATTGCAAAGGGAAACATGCCGAAGATCAGCACTACCATCAGTGACGGCACCTACGATGTTCCCTACATCGATATTAACCCGACCGAGGTGACCGCTGATAATCTGGATCAGGTCATCATCGACAGCGGATTCCATACCCGTGAGGATGTGTATCTCCATCTGGAGGATCATGATGTGACAGATTCGTCGCAGACGCTGTCGGAGGAACTGGCCGTTGGGTCATCATCCCGCTGATTCGTCAAAAGAAATCAAAAATATCAACAGGACAATTTTGACCGCATTATTTTGCTTCGGCCAAAATTGTCCTGTTTTTTGCTGATCACGACCAGAATTTGTGAAAAGAATACAAAAAAAATCCGGACTCATCTCAAATATGTCTTCTTTTTGCTGTACATGTCGAATGATATGATAATCATGCAGGCGGGAGATAAAAGTAAACCGCCACGAAACCTCAGCTATATGTATGAAAGGGAGGAACAAAGGAATGAAGAAACAGGTAGTCAGTGTATTACTTACCGCTGCAATGACAGCAGGCATGCTTGCAGGTTGCGGATCCAGCTCATCTTCGTCAGCTGGTACATCATCAGCGGCTTCCAGTGCGGCAGCTGCCAGCACGGCAGCTTCCAGCTCAGCATCGAGCGCAGATTCATCGGCAGCCAGCAGCTCCGCAGCAGCTTCCAGCAGCACATCGGCAGCATCGCAATGCCTACCAAGTCTCTCGAGAGATGGAACCGTGATGGTTCTTACCTTGATGATCAGTTCAAGGATGCCGGCTACAAGACAGAGCTTGTATTCTCCGATAACAAGATTGATCAGCAGGTTAAGGATATCGAGGGTCTGATTGCAGACAAGGTTGACCTTCTGGTTGTAGCTGCCATCGACGGTGAGTCACTGACACAGGTTCTTGGCGAAGCCAAGGATGCAGGTATCCCGGTTATCGCTTATGACCGTCTGATCATGAATACTGATGCCATCAGCTACTACATTTCCTTCGATAACTACACCGTAGGTAAGCTGCAGGGCCAGTTCGTTATTGATCAGCTCGATCTCGACAACGCAGGTGACAAGACCTACAACATCGAGTTTACCGCTGGTGACCCGGCTGATAACAACGCTACGTTCTTCTTCAACGGCGCATATGATACCCTGAAACCTTATCTGGACAAGGGTACGCTGAAAGTTCCGTCAGGCCAGACGACATTTGATCAGTGTGGTACCGCACAGTGGGATACCGCTACAGCAATGAAGCGTTTCCAGAACATCCTTGGCTCCTACTATTCAGATGGTACGCAGCTTGATGTAGCTCTCTGCTCCAACGACTCCACCGCACTCGGTGTAGCACAGGCTATTGAGTCCGACTATG
This sequence comes from uncultured Eubacteriales bacterium, assembly GCA_900319355.1. Lineage (GTDB taxonomy): Bacteria > Bacillota > Clostridia > Lachnospirales > Lachnospiraceae > Bilifractor. The sequence continues at coordinate 12,757 of ONOC01000045.1, forward strand.
CAGGATCCAATACTCCTATCGTAACCGGACAGGATGGTGATGAGGCTAACCTCGCAAACATCGTTGACGGCAAGCAGTCCATGACCGTTTACAAGGCTGTTGCCAATGAGGCAGTTGTTACCCTTGACCTCGGCAAGGCTATCCTGAATGGTGAGACTCCGGATGCAAGCCTGATCGACAAGTCCGGATGGGATTTCGACTGCACATATGATACCGAGTCTTATGACAACGGCACCGGCATCATTCCTTCTTATCTGCTTGTTCCGGTTGTTGTTACCAAGGACAACATGGTTAAGGAACTTGTAGATCCTGGATACTATACACAGGATGATGACGGATATCTGCATCCGACAGCATAATCCGTATACAGGGAATTACCTGATCCTTTGACCCTGAAGGTCATGAGGGCGGGGCTGGTAAAACTGCCCCGCCCATTTGTATGTACTGTATAAGCTCTTCGAATCGCAGACAGACTCGTCACACGCGAAGCGTGTGTAAGAGGCTGTATGCGATTTCGAAGGCAACAGGTATGAGCACGAAGATGTGGCATCTTGTATGATATAGATGTGTACTGTATAAGTCCGTCGCATGCCAGAGGCGGGCTGCACACCCGAAGGGTGCGCAAGGCCGGCCAGGGCTTTGCGACGCGCAGACTTATACAAAAAAAATAACTGACAAGGGCTTTCTGCAGGCCGTAGAAATGCTGCAGAAGGAGGTGCTGATTGGCTGATATTATTCTGGAAATGAAACACATCACGAAGATTTACCCCGGTGTAAAAGCTCTCGATGATGTGAATTTCAAGGTGGAGCGGGGAGAGATTCACGCTCTTGTCGGTGAGAACGGCGCCGGAAAATCGACGCTGATGAACGTTCTGTCGGGCACGATTCCGACGGGACAGTATACCGGTGACATCATTTACAATGGCAAGGTTTGCAAGTATTCCAATATCCGGGATTCCGAGAAAGACGGCATCGCCGTTGTTCATCAGGAACTCGCACTGATCCCGGAACTTACTATCGCGGAAAATATGTTCATGGGCAATGAGCGCCGCAACAAATTCGGCGTCATTGACTGGAACAGAACGTATACAGAGGCCGACGAGGCGATGAAGCGCGTAGGCCTGAAGGAATCATCTCAGACACTGATCAAGGATATCGGTACCGGCAAGCAGCAGCTCGTCGAGATCGCCAAGGCTCTCTCGAAGAACTGCAAACTGCTCGTCCTGGATGAGCCGACATCTTCACTGAACGAGGAAGATTCCATGATGCTCCTGAACATGCTCCTTGATTTCAAGAAGCAGGGCATCACCTCCATCATCATTTCACACAAGCTCAATGAGATCGCTTACTGCGCGGACAATATCACGATTCTTCGTGATGGACAAACGATCGAGACGATCCCGAACCCGGATCACAAGATCGATGAGGCGCGTATCATCAAGGGAATGGTTGGACGTGAGATGACCGACCGCTTCCCGGAGAGAAAACACAACATCAGCAAGGAAGTCGCTTTCGAGGTAAAGGACTGGACGGTTTACCATCCGACCTACACCGAGAAGTGCATCGACAATCACGTATCGTTCAATGTACACAAGGGCGAGATCGTCGGATTCTCCGGCCTGCAGGGCGCAGGACGTACCGAGCTGGCCATGTCGCTTTTCGGCAGGAGCTATGGTTCCCATATCTCCGGTCATGAGTTTATCGGCGGACAGGAAGTCCATCTGAAAAATGAACATGACGCCATCGAGCACGGACTTGCCTATGCTACAGAGGACCGTAAGGTCAATGGCCTGATCCTTGACGAGTCGATCGCGAGAAATACGACGCTCGCAAGAATGGAAAAGATCGCTGACAAGCACGGCATTGTCGATGTACAGAAGGAAAATCAGGAAGCTGAGATCTATGCGAAAAAAATGCGCACCAAGACCCCGAGCATCCAGCAGAAGGTCGGTAACCTCTCCGGTGGTAACCAGCAGAAAGTTCTTCTCTCCAAGTGGATGTTCGCTGAGCCGGATATCCTGATCCTCGATGAGCCTACCCGAGGCATCGATGTAGGTGCTAAATACGAAATCTACGAGATCATGAACGAAATGGTCAGCCAGGGCAAGGCTGTTATCATGATCTCATCTGAACTGAACGAGCTGCTCGGTATGTGCGACAGGATCTACGTCATGAACGAGGGCAGGATGGTCGCGGAATTCAATCAAGATGAAGTGACACAGGAAAAGATCATGGCTGCCATTCTGAAATCAGATAATTCCGCGGCGAAGGAGGCTTAATTCAATGAAAGCAAAAGAATTTATTAAAAAATATACGATGGTGCTCGCGCTGATCATCGTCTTCATTTTCTTCACAGCACTGACCGGTGGACGTCTTGTCTACGCACAGAACATTTCCAACCTGCTTCTTCAGAACGCTTACGTTCTGATCATGGCCTGCGGCATGCTCCTGTGTATTCTCACCGGTGGTAACGTCGACCTGTCGGTCGGCTCCACACTCTGCCTGTCCGGCGCCCTTGCGGCGAAGATCCTGGACCTTGGCGGAAGCGCAGGTGTCGCGATTCTGGTTTCCCTTGCTCTTTCAGCAGTCATCGGTATCTTCCAGGGCTGGCTGATCGGTTATATTCACATTCCGCCGTTCATCTGCACACTGGCCGGTATGTTCCTGTACAGAGGTATTGCGCGTGTTATTCTTGATTCGAGAACCATCGCTATCATGAATAAATCCTATCTGAACCTCTTTACCTCTTACATTTCCTTCCCGGGTGAGCAGGCCGGCAACGTTGTTTCCGCACTGATCATCGGTATCATCGTTGCGGTATGTCTGACAATTGCCATTCTGATAAACCGTGCGAGAAAGGCATCCAAGGGCTACAAGGTAGCTTCCATGGGCGCTACGATCGCTGAGGTCGTTATTTTTGACATCCTGATCATCGCTTATGCCAACAGACTGCAGGGTTACAAAGGTATCCCGGTTATGGTTATCTGGATCCTCATTGTTGTCCTGATCTTCGGTTTCATCACCAGCAGTACTGTTTTCGGTCGTTACTTCTACGCAGTCGGCGGTAACGAGAAAGCCACCAAGCTCTCCGGTATCGATCCCCGCCGTGTTTACTTCTGGGCATACTTCCTGATGAGCGTTCTGGCCGGCTTCTCCGGACTGCTCCACAGCGCACGTATCGGTTCTGTCGATGGTAACATGGGTAACTCCTTCGAGATGGACGCTATCGCATCCTGCTTTATCGGTGGTGCTTCCGCATACGGCGGATCCGGTACCGTTCCGGGCATCATGGTCGGCGCTATCCTCCTCGGCGTTATCAACCAGGGTATGTCGATCCTCGGACTTCCGGATCAGTATCAGTACATCGTCAAAGGTGCCGTACTTCTGGCAGCCGTTGTCTTCGATGTAGTTTCCAACCATAAGACTGGTAAGTCATAAACAAGAATACAGACTGATAACCAGAAGAAAGTTCAAAATAAAGACCATCGCGCTCCTGCGTGGCATAATGCCAGACAGGGGCGCGGTCAGTCATATCAGCACCGGACCCGGGCATGGCAGTAACGCCGTGTGCGGGTCCAATTTGAAAAGAAAAAAATGAATTGCACAATCGTAAGATGCATATAAGTGGTACATTCAGGGTGACCTATAAGGAAAATGACCCATTAAATGACCCATTAAATGACCCGTTAAATGACCCAATAAAATTAACGGATCGTGAACAAAAACTGTTGCATTCTCTTCATGAAACTCCGGAAATGACGCGTAAACAGCTTGCGGAAGAACTGAATTGTTCGCTTTGTCAGAATGACTAAGCTTGACCAGGTTTGTAGATCTCGCTGCATTTTCACGGGTTTCAGTATTATGATGATGTATGGAAACGACAGACCGTGATGCGGAGAAATAACACGTAATGAAAATTGAACATGTTGCTATGTATTTTAATGATCTTGAAGCGGCGAGAAATTTCTTTATGAAATATTTCGGAGCTTCCTCAAATAATGGATACCATAATACAAAAACTGATTTCCGGTCGTATTTTCTTTCCTTCGATGATGGGGCAAGATTGGAAATTATGAATAAACCCAATATGGAAGATCCCCAAAAGACACTTAACCGAACGGGTCTGATCCATATTGCATTTAGTGTCGGAAGTAAAGAAAAAGTAGACGAACTTACCGCGGAGCTGAAATCTGACGGATATGAAGTCGTCAGCGGACCACGCACAACAGGCGATGGATATTATGAAAGCTGCGTCGTCGCATTAGAGGAAAATCAGATAGAGATTACGATATAATAAATTTAACGTCGGTATGATTGTCAGGTAAACAACAGTGATATGCACTGATCTTGAAAATATCAGGAACAGCTACGACCTGATTCAATCCAGGCCTGGCAGGAAATATACTGCACTTGTCACCAGTAATTATCATGTCTACCGGGCTATGCGTTATGCGAGAAAGGTTGGCCTGAAAGCTGTCGGTATCGGTGCTCATGTGGCTTCTTATTACTGGCCCAGTGCCATCATCCGCGAGTTTGTCGCTGTGCATCGGGAGAAGAAGCATCGGCTTCTTTATATTGTCGGATATCTGATGGTGATTTCGCCGCTCCTGATGATATGGCTTATAGAATAGTAATGCTCCACTTATTCCACATGATATTTATGTAGTATTTCATGCTTTGGAAATGGATTCATTATTGGGCTTTATATCTGCGCAGGTCAGAGCGAGAACCGCTTGATCAGTACGGGCGGGACTTCGATCTTGATCGGCGGTTGCTGCGGGTGGCGGATCCTGTGGATCAGCTGACGGGTGGCGCATTCCGCCATATAGGTTCTGGGCACATCCATTGTCGTCAGCGACGGGTCAAAGATGCGGGCCTCCGAAATGTTATCGAAGCCGATGATGCCGATATCTTCGGGGACACGGATGCCGCGTAGCTTCAGGGCTTTGATCGCGCCGATAGCGATGATGTCATTGTCACAGAAATAAGCATCTGCGAGCTGTGTGCCGCTGTCGATCAGCTCGAGCATATCGGTAACGGAGCCCTCGATGCTCGGCGAAATTTTGTGAACAATACTTCTGGAAAAAGACATGCCGTTCTCACGAACGGCTCTTTTAAACCCCACCAGCCGCTCACTGAAATTGGGAATGTGGTATGCCGAACGGATATAGCCCGGCTGACAGTTTCGCCTGGCGATCAGATAATTGACAGCCTGATGTGCGCCGCCGACATTGTTGATCAGACAGCAGTCACAGTCAATGTTATCAAAAGAAGAATCAAGTAAAACGACCGGGAAAGGCAGCCGCGTGAATTTCCGGCAGTTATCCTGTGAGATCTCCGTTCCGACAAGAATGACACCGATACAGTCGGACACCCGCAGGTCTTCCAGAAAACGGTTCAGGTCATCGTTACGTTCCCAGAAAGGCGTGATCCTCACGCGGATATTTTCAGTACTTGCGACATTCTGTACACCGACGGAAAGCTCATCAAAAATAGGTGAGTAGGACAGAATGGCGTTTGTCGTCTTATAGAGAACGACATAGATCGTCCCTTCCAGCGCCCGGTTTCCCTTGATGCGCGACATATCATATCCGTATCTTTCAGCCGCGCGAAGTACTTTCTGCCGTGTCTCCGTGCTGACGCCAGGCTTGTTGTGGAGAGCCATGGACACGGCAGTCTGCGAAATGCCGAGCTTCTCGGCCAGAGCTTTAGCGGTTGTACTCATTTTTTACCTCATCCCTGTTGCTGGGTTATATTTCAGATATTAAAGCGCGTATCCGACGCGAGAGCTGCAAAGCAGCGGAACGGCAGGCCTCAAGCCGAATTATGGCACTGATCAGAATATTTCAGTTTCCTGAATTTATGTTCCAAATATAAAGTAACCCCAAATCCGAAAATTTTCAAGACATCGTTAAAATGCATGAAATACACGTCGAATATAAGCGTTTTCTGCAAAAAACACCTATCAAACCTGAAGAATAAAGCTAAAATAAAGTAATTATCACTTTATTAATTATTGAGATAAAGTCAGACTTTGGATATGGTTATGCTATCGGACAGATGAATAAATGCCTCGGACGTGACAGTGCATGAGCTCTCCGACAGGAATGATTTCGGCAGGCAGCGCTTAAAGAAGGAATGATTCCGGCAGACGGTGCAGGAAGCGTGATGGCAGGCATTCGACGTCTGAATGTATGTAAAAAGGGTTTAGCAGTAGTGTAACAGGAGGCAGTACATCATGAAAAAACAGGTAAAAATCGGTTTTGCGCCTACGCGAAGAGCCATCTTCAGCGCGCCGGATGCCGTTAAATATGCAGATCTCACGAGAAAAAAACTCGATGAGATGGGCATCGATTATGTGGACATCAAAGATATTAATAAGGAAGGTCTTCTTTACAACGACGAGGACAGAATAAAAATTGCGGAGAAATTCAGGAAGGAAAAAGTCGACGGCCTGTTTCTTCCGCACGGAAATTTCGGAACGGAGTACGAATGTGCACGTCTCGCAAAGGATCTGAACGTACCGGTTCTTCTCTGGGGCCCGCGCGATGAGCGCCCGGAGCCGGACGGCATGCGGCTGCGCGATACCCAGTGCGGACTTTTTGCCACAGGTAAAGTGCTCCGCCGTTTCCGGATCCCGTTTACCTATATGACAAACTGCAGGCTGACGGATCCGGAATTTGAGCGCGGACTGAAGGATTTCCTTGCCGTCTGCAATGTGGTAAAGACTTTTCGCCATATCCGTGTTCTTCAGATCGGACCGCGTCCGTATGATTTCTGGAGCACGATGTGCAATGAAGGGGAGCTGCTGGAGAAATTCAATATCCAGCTGGCACCGGTGCCGATTCCGGAGCTGACAGAGGAAATGAACCGTGTCAGAAAGGACGAAGCGGATAAAGTAGAGGATGTCATCCGCTACTGCAGAGAAAATATGACCTGCAAGATCGAGGACAATCTGCTGAATAACGTGGCTGCTCTGAAGGTAGCCATGCGCAATCTCGCTGACAAGTACGGTGCAAGCGCGATCGCGATACAGTGCTGGAATGCACTCCAGGGTGAGATCGGCATCATGCCGTGTGCTGCGAACTCTCTGTTGAATGAAGAGGGACTGCCTGTTGTCTGTGAAACAGATATCCACGGTGCCATCACACAGCTCATGGTCGAGGCGGCGGATCTGGAAGGTCATCGCTCCATGTTTGCTGACTGGACGGTGAGACATCCGGATAATGAAAACGGAGAACTTCTGCAGCATTGCGGACCATGGCCGATCAGCGTGGCGAGAGAAAAACCGACGATCTGCGTACCGGTTGCTTTTCCGTACAACGGCGCTGTGTCTGCCGAGGCAAAGCATGGCAATCTTACACTGGCCCGTTTCGACGGCGACAACGGAGAGTATTCTCTGCTGCTCGGACGCGCGAAGGGCATTGACGGACCTTATACCAAGGGAACGTATCTCTGGGTAGAGGTGGAAAACCTGAAGAGACTGGAAGCAAAAATCGTGGAAGGACCGTACATCCATCACTGCGTGGCTATCCATGCGGATGTCGTTCCCATCCTTTATGAAGCATGCAAATACATCGGCGTAAAGCCGGATCTGTATGATCCGATCGAAGAAGAGGTCAAGGCTTATCTTCGCGGGGAATGATGCTTCCATGTGTCCGGATATTTGAAGGAGAGATGAAAAAATGAAGAAAATATACAGCGCTGCGGAACTTGAGCACATTGCCAATGAGCGCCGCAAAGATGTCATTGAAATGCTTTACCGTTCAAGTGCAGGACACGTTGGTGGTGACATGTCTGTCATGGAGATCCTGACGACGCTTTACTATCGTGTGATGAACACAGGGGCTGATAAAATGCATGATCCGGACAGGGACCGCTTTGTCCTGAGCAAGGGTCACTGTGCGGATGCCCTGTATACCATTCTCGGAGATCTCGGGTACTTCGATAAAGAGGACCTGATGCAGCATTTTTCGACCTATGGCTCTGTTTTTATCGGGCATCCGAATACGGATGTGCCCGGCATCGAGGTGAACGGCGGTTCTCTCGGCCATGGCCTTGCCGTCGGCACAGGCATGGCGATCGCCGGCAAGATGGACAAAAAAGATTACCGTGTCTATGTGGTGCTTGGCGACGGCGAAATGGCTGAGGGTTCGAACTATGAAGCCATGATGGCAGCGGCGCAGTATCATCTCGACAATCTGTGCGCGACCGTTGACCTGAACGGACTTCAGATCTCCGGAACCACAGACGAGGTTATGTCGACGAGAGACATGAAGACGAAATTCGAGGCATTCAACTGGAATGTGATCGAGGTTGCGGATGGGAATGATCCGGAAGAACTGCTTTCCGCGTACGAACTGGCTTCAAAGTTTAAAGGCAGACCGACGGCAGTAATCGCCCATACTGTCAAGGGCAAGGGAATTTCCTATATGGAAAATCAGGCGTCCTGGCATCACGGCGTGATGACGGAGGATCAGTTCAAAGAGGCTGAGAAGGAAATAGCGGAGGAGATCGAAAATGGCTGAAACGAATCGTCAGGTAATTTGCAGCGTTTTAATGGAAAAAGCAAAAACGGATAAAGATATCGTTGTTCTCTGCTCGGATTCCAGAGGCTCGGCTTCCCTGACGCCTTTCGCCAAAGAGTATCCGGAGCAGTTCGTCGAAATGGGTATTGCCGAACAGAACCTGGTATCGGTAGCTGCCGGACTGGCTTCCGCCGGTAAAAAAGCATTCGCGGCATCGCCGGCAAGCTTTCTTTCAACGAGAAGCTATGAACAGTGCAAGGTCGATGTGGCCTATAACGATTCCAATGTGAAACTGATCGGCATTTCCGGCGGCGTAAGCTACGGTGCACTCGGCATGACGCATCATTCCTGCCAGGATATTGCGGCTATGGCATCCCTGCCCGGCATGCGCGTATACCTGCCCAGCGACCGCTTTCTCACGAGGAAACTGATGGAGGCGCTGACGGATGACGGTAAGCCCGCGTACATCAGGGTGAGCCGACAGGCGACCGATGATGTATATGACGAGAACCTTTCGTTTACCATGGATAAGGCGCAGCTGATCTCACTCGGACATGATGTGGAGATCGTTGCGTGCGGAGATATGGTGCCGAACGCTGTCGGTGCAGCCGCTATCCTAAGAGAGCAGGGCATCGACGCCGGCGTGATCGACATGTACTGCCTGAAACCCTATGATAAGGAAACCCTTCTGCAGGCGGCAGAGCAGACAAAGCTGATCGTGACGGCGGAGGAGCATGATCCGTTCGGAGGACTCGGCGCCATGACGGCACAGATTCTTTCGGCGGAACATCCGATGAGAGTTCTTGAACTGGCACTCCCGGATGAACATCTGGTAGCCGGTACCAATAAGGACATTTTCAGACATTACGGCCTGGATGCTGCGGGTATTGCGAAGAGGACGGCCGAGGCGCTGGCAAAATAACTGCGGTATACCGGTTTCGGAGAAAAACAATGGATTATATTTTAGGAATAGATCAGAGCACACAGGGAACCAAGCTCCTGCTGTTTGACAGGAACGGGGCGATTGCCGGAAAAACCGACAGGAGCCATCGTCAGCTGATCAGTGAGCAGGGATGGGTTTCCCATGATCTGAACGAGATCTATCAGAATCTGCTGGAAGCATTGCAGGAACTGCTTCGGAAGACCGGTATAGACGGCTCACAGATCAAAGCTGTCGGTATCAGCAATCAGAGAGAGACAACCTGCGCCTTTGATCAGCAGGGAGTTCCGTTTGCGAAAGCCATTGTGTGGCAGTGCGGAAGGGCAGCGGAGATCGCTGCGCGTCATGCGGATAAGGCTGAGCTGATCTTCGGAAAAACAGGGCTGAAACTTTCCCCATATTTTCCGGCGGCAAAAATGCAGTGGTTTCTCGAGAATGAACTGCAGGACATCGAACCGGAGAAAATCCGTCTGGGTACGGTAGACACCTGGCTCATCTGCCGGCTGACGCACGGCGCTGTATACAAGACGGATGCGACAAACGCTTCCCGGACGCAGCTTTACGATATCCGCCGCGGTCAGTGGGATGAGGAGCTCATGGATATTTTCCACGTGAGACCGTCCATGCTCCCGGAAGTCACGGACAGCAACGGTGATTTCGGTTCGACAGATTTCGACGGGATTCTTCCGGCTGCCGTGCCGATTACGGCGGCAATCGGCGATTCACATGCGGCTCTGTTCGGGCAGAACTGCCGCACGGAAGGCATGATCAAAGCTACGTACGGCACCGGTTCGTCGATCATGATGAATATAGGAGACAAGATGGTATCGGATCCGAGACTGTCGACCTCCATTGCCTATCAGATGGACGGCAGAACGTTTTACTGTCTGGAGGGAAATATCAACTACACCGGGGCTGTGATCTCATGGCTGAAAAATGATCTGCAGCTGATCTCATCACCGGGTGAGACGGAAGATCTGATCGCAAGGGCCAACCCGGGAGATCAGACGGTCCTGGTGCCTGCCTTTACGGGGCTTTCCGCGCCGCACTGGAATACGGAGGTTCGGGCGGCGATCATGAATATGTCAAGGACCACAGGACGGAGTGAGATCGTAAAAGCAGCAGTTGACAGTATCGCACAGCAGGTTACTGACGTCGTCGAGGTGATGAAGGAAGTATCCGGGCATCCGGTAAGATGCCTGCGTGTCGATGGCGGACCGACAAGAAATCACTATCTGATGAAACTCCAGAGCCTGCTTGCCGAGTGCTCTCTTGACGTGCCGGACCGTGAGGAACTTTCTGCGATCGGAGCAGCCTATATGGCGGGCATGAAGGCCGGCATTTATTCCGATGAAGTGTTTGAAAATCTTCACTACCAGCATTACAGGAGCGAGACGAACGAGAAAAGAAGACAGCAGATGCGCAGGGCATGGAAGGCGGCTCTCGCGGGCGCTGAACAGTGTGAGAAGGCACTGGGTTAAATTCCGGAGAGGTGTAGCATATGAAAAAACACGGAATACTGAACAGTGATATATCAAGGGTTCTCGGCTATATGGGTCATACCGATACGATCTGTGTGGCAGACTGCGGTCTTCCGATTCCCGATGAGACAGAGAGGATCGATCTGGCACTGAGAGAAGGACTTCCGTCATTTATGGATATCCTGAAAGAGCTTACAGACGATATATCGGCCTGCCTTTTCTGACAGATAAATTCCTGTTTCCTACCTTCCGGATATCTCAGATCTTGGGATATCCGGTTTATTTATGTCGTGCAGAGGCCTTTCAGGTATCGAAACGCGGGGCAACATTGTACTGCAGAATGGCGGGAGAAGAAAGTCTTCCTTGCCGGAACGGCTGCTACGGAAGATAATGGCTTTACCGGAATGCTAAGTCATATGTCTGATTTTTATCCAGTGATGTCATAACAGAGTTCAGAATTTACCGTGGCAGGAGAAAAGTGGAAAATGACAGTGTATTTGCTGCCGAAAGAATGCAGGACATTGTAATAATGACATATTTGTGGTATAGATATACCATATTAATTGAAGAACGGGAGGTAATTATATGCCACAGATTATTCCTATCAAAGATTTAAAGGATACCGCTAAGGTATCCGAAATGTGTCACGAAAGTTCGGAGCCGATCTTTGTAACCAAAAATGGATATGGAGATATGGTTTTAATGAGCATGGAAGCTTTTGAAGAAATGTACAGGAAGGACCAGTTGTATCATGAACTGGAAATTTCTGAGAATCAGATTAAGAACGGAAAAACCAGAGAGGCCAGAGAAGGATTGGCGGATGTGCAGAATTGAGGGATTTTTTCATATGCTGGAAGATTACCGTACGAAGCTGTGATGCAAACAGATCATGGTCAGAGATCTCCCTGATATGCTGAAAGCAAAGAGAAGTATCAGGATGGCATGATCAGTTTCACGAAGAGCAGGATCAGCACCACGATCAGCATCGGACGGACTATGGCCGCACCTTTCTTCATGACGAGTCCGGAGCCCACATAGTTGCCGGCCATATTGCAGAGCGCAGTGAAGATGCCGAGCGGAAACAGAACCTTCCCGTTGAGGAGAAAAATCACGAGTGCCGTCATATTCGTCGTGGCATTGATGACCTTCGCATGCGCGTTTGCGGTTTTGATATTCAGTCTGGCAAAAACAGTAAAAACAATGATCAGAAAGGTTCCTGTTCCGGGACCGTAGAAGCCGTCATACATGCCGATCAGGAATGCCGCGGCCGTTGCGATGATCACCGTCCGGACGGAAAAATCCGATGCGTCGTCTCCGCCGTCATGAAATAACTTTTTATTCAGTACGAAGAAAGCGGCAACAGGCAGAATAAAAATCATGACACGACGAAGAACATCCGCATCGATCGCCATCGAGATGTGCGCACCGGCAGAAGAGCCCAGGACAGCAGCCAGAACAGAAGGAAGTACGAGTTTCACATTGATCAGGCCGTTCCGGAAGAAGCGGACCGTCGAGAGGCAGGTGCCGAACGTCGAGGACATTTTGTTGGTGGCAACCGCATTGTGCGGCGGAAGACCCGCAATCAGATAGACCGGCAGCGAGACCAGTCCCCCGCCGCCGGCAATCGAGTCAATAAATCCTGCCAGAAAAAGCATAGGACAGACAAACAGATAGGTGGAAGGTGTCAGAGTCATGTGCCGACACCTCAATTTCGCTCTGCGTTGTTTTTCATTGCTGCGCTTTCTGTGTTGTTTTTCATTGCTGCGCTTTCGCTTTCTGTGTTGTTTTTCATTGCTGCCGTTCCGCTTTCAGCATTATTTTTCTTTGCTTCTTTTCTTGCTCGGCGTGCGTTACGCTTCTCCTGGAGATGGGATACGATCACGGCGCAGGAAGCATCGCCTGTGATATTGACAGTCGTACGGCCCATATCGAAGATACGGTCAACACCGGCGACAAGCGCGATGCCCTCTACCGGCAGCCCCACGGACTGCAGAACCATACTCAGCATGACCATGCCGGCGCCGGGTACACCGGCGGTTCCGATGGAGGCGAGAGTCGCTGTCAGGACGATCGTCAGCATCTGGGTCGGTGTAAGCGTAATGCCATAACATGCCGCTATAAAAATCGAGCAGACACCCTGATAGATCGCCGTCCCGTCCATATTGATCGTCGCGCCGAGCGGCAGAACAAAAGAGGAGACTTCCTTCGATGCGCCCATATTTTCACAGCACTCAAGGTTCAGCGGAAGAGTGCCGACAGAGGATGCGCTGGAAAAAGCAAACAGCATGGCCGGTGCCATACCTTTGAAAAATTTCAGCGGGCTCATGCCGCCCAGCGTGCGGACAGTGGTGGAGTACACAATGACCACATGCAGCACATAGCAGATGTAGGCGACAAGCAGCACACTGGCAAGCGAGCCGATGATTTTTGATCCGTTCTCTGCAATGACAGGGCAGAGCAGGCAGAAGACGCCGATCGGCGACAGCTTCAGGATCATCTCCATGCATTTCATAAAAATGTCATTGCACACATTGATCGCCTTCACTGCGGGCGCTGCCTTTTCGCCGACCAGGATGATGGCAAAACCGATGATCAGCGCCATGACGATGACCTGCAGCATATTGGCATCAGACATCGGCGAGATGAAATTATCGGGGAAAATATTCACCAGCGTATCCATAAAAGATGTGCTTTCCTGCTGCTCGTATTCCAGTCCGGAGGTGGAAAGCACCGGAAACATTCCCTTCATCAGATTTGCGATCAGCAGTCCGATGGTGGTGGCACACGCTGTTGTCAGCAGATAGTAGACGATGGTCGTTCCGCCGATCATACCTACCTTGCGGATCGCTTTCTGAAAAGCATTAAGAAGGAAGGCCTTCTTCCTATGAGCCGGCAGTATGTTCATCTGTCTGCAGATCAGGAGACGGCTCGGCAGGTTGGCCTGCGGCGGGATTCGTATCCGGCGATTCTGAAGGTGGATGCGGCAGCGGCAAATGCGGACGGCATTCATTTTTATATCGGGAATGACAAGGTGTGGCTGAGTGATCCGATACCGCCGGAGTATATCAGCATGCTTGTATAGAAAGCGTGAGGCCAGATGGAGGGTATGATGAAGAAGGAGAATCCGTATCCGGATGATCTGACAGACAGGCAGATTTACAATATGCCGATCGGTCCGGTCTGTATGTCCAGAAGAGAATATGAGGATTACCAGGATCAGCGGGCGATGCGGATGCCGGAACCGGAAGAGAGCGAAGATGAAGAGGATAAAGATAACGGTTATCAGGCAGGCTGATTATAAGGATCTGTCAGCTGAATATGAGAATCCTATGGAGCACCCGTGTTATGGAAGAATATGTGCGCATGAAAGCATGACATTTTTGTAATCGGAGGAAGAATAAATGAGCAGCAGTATTTATCATCGAATCAGTGTCAGAAAATTTGAAGACAAACCAGTGGAAAAAGAGCTGATCCTGGACATACTTCGTGCAGGAATGCAGGCGCCGAGCGCATGCAATCAGCAGCCATGGGAGTTCTATGTCGTGACTGATCGCGAGAAGATCAGAGCTTTGTCTAAGGCGAGCCCATATGCCGGCTGTGCTGCAAGGGCGGCAGCAGTGATCGTACCTGTTTATCGGAAAGAAGGTCTTGTTTGCCCTGAATTTGCGGAGATCGACCTCTCCATTGCACAGGAGAACATCTGGCTGAGAACGGATGAACTTGGCCTCGGTGGTGTATGGCTGGCGATCGCTCCGGAGAAGGACAGGATGGAAAATGTCAGGAAAATTCTGGCACTTCCGGAGAATGTCGAGGCATTTTCTCTCTTTCCGCTGGGCTATCCGGCTGAATCACATCCGCAGCAGGATCGCTATCACGAAGATCGTATTCACTGGGTGGAATAATGTTTTGTTGAAACTTCACTGAAGCGGTAAATCAGAAAATTTCATGAGGAGGTCAGATTAATGTGCGGATTCCCTAAGGACCCTACGGGCGGATTATTCGATTTCAATAAGGACGGCAAGCTTGATGTGGCTGAGTACACGATGATGAACGATGTCATCTATCATGACAGTGATGAAGATTCGGATGATCCGGAGGACAGCGACTTCGACGATACAGATGATGTGGATGACGAGGAAGATGCAGACGAAGAGGATAATGACTAAGACAATCCCACATGACCTCAAACAATAGAATGTTTGAGGTCCAATTGGGAGCATCAGAATGGAGGAAGCGTATGAACATTATCACAAAGATTTTATCTGTATTGGTGGCACTGGAATTTCTCTACATCTTTTACCTTGAGACGATGGCAACGACTTCTGAGAAGACGTCGAAAGTATTCGGTATGACGACAGACGAGCTGGAACAGAAGAATGTAAAGGTGCTGTTCAGGAATCAGGGCGTTTATAACGGTCTGCTCTCGGTACTGATTTTGCTGGCGGTATTTGCTTTTGCCAGTAAGGCGGCAGTGATCTGCCTGATGGCTTATATTGTGGCGGTGGCGCTTTACGGAAGCTTTACCAGCAATCCGAAGATCATCCTGATGCAGGGCGGACTGGCGATCCTCACGCTGATTTCCTGTATTTTCTGATTTTTCTGTATTAAGCCGTCGACACGCATACAATTTTTGGGCATGCGAAGCATGCACAGAAAACTGTATGCGTGATTGACGCAAACATGTATGAGCACGAAGTGACGCGATAGCGGCACGGAAGTGCGAATATGCGCGGGCAGTGAGCCGCATCCGCACACACGAAGTGTGATGCG
>ONOC01000044.1 GCA_900319355.1 uncultured Eubacteriales bacterium
ATATGCCATCCGATGAACGACAGATCCAGTACGAATACATTCCACTTCTGACCGTCCATCATCTGTCTGCTTCGTCCGAAGGCTTCTTCCTCGCTGATATTCGGATTCTCCGCAAGAAGATACGGAATCATTCTGTATTCATACGCCTTGACGATACCCGGAATGACGAAAAGCAGTGACCACAGGAATGTGTACAGCTCTTTCTTGAACATGATTTTGATTGTGTTGACGTAATTTCCGCTGAATCCGAATCCCAGTTCGTTCAGCTCTGCCGGCCTGTTCAGATTGTAAACAAAAAATCTCTTTGTGCCGACTTCGAGCGGATTGAAAATGCAGATATCCAGTGCCAGTCCGACCAGAAGAACGATCACGGTCACACCAACAAAAGCGGTCAGCATCCATAATACACCGGTCGTTCTGAAACCATTGAATCCGTCGTGTGACGGAATCAGATTATAACTGACATCACCGCTTCCCACATTCGCTCCGGCGGAAGCAGCAGATGTCAGACTGCCGGTCACGATTGCCGAGATCAGTGCCACAAGTACGCATTTCCAGTATGTCGCCCTGAAAACCGTCTTTCCCTTTTCCTTTAACTCACTTCTTGTCCACATAATTTCCCCACTCTCCTTTACGGATGTCTGTTTCTGTTACTGATACCTTTGAAAGTTTCCGGAAAACCGGCGGATGTATTTCAGCTTCATTGTCTCTCTCATCGCCGCATTCCGGATTCTGCATAGAATACTAACAGGCAAGTCTTTCAGAAGGCGTGTGTTTACCTTAACTTAATCTTAAAAAATCAGCAAACGGAAACAGACAGAGATGACGACGGCACCATCCGCTTCACCGAATGATACTCGCCGTCATCTGCTCTGTCAGTCTCTGGTCTGTGGTGTGGATATCAGGCCGTTCTTTTTTTGTCCAGCTCTTTTACTGCTTCTGCGCTGAGTCCCGTGATCCGGGCAATCTGTTCATACGAAAATCCACCTTCCTCCAGCATAATCTTCGCACTGTCGATCTGCTGCTCAGATTTGCCCAGTGCCTTGCCTTCTGCTTTTCCTTCTGCTCTTCCTTTTTGAATACCTATCTGCTCAGCTTCATTTCTCATGTCTTCTATCGCTTTACACATAACCGCTACTCCTTCCTGATCGTATTTGAAATAACGTGTCTGTTTCGCCAGTGCAGGATAATACATGTCATCCGGTTCTGTACAGCGGAAGTCGTGCATCAGTCTCCCGATCTCACTGTCATCGGACCACGTGCCGTTTACATAGAGGAGATTATCTGTTTATTGTAGACGATCCGAATGGAAATGTCAGCCGCGGTTCAGACCTTATTCTCTGTTACTTCTCCGAAGTTTCTTCTGCTGCTTTCTGATATCTGTCGGTGTACTGCATTTTCAGTTCACCGTTGACGATGAAAGCAATCCAGGAGGCAATGTTGGCAGCGTGATCTGCCATTCGTTCCACATATTTATCTATGAGAATCAGGTATTCATACTGCTCGACGGCTTTGGCGCCGTTCTTCAGTGCTTTTCCGATTTCTTTCATAATCTCATCGAAATCCCGGTCCACGATTTCATCTTTTTCCACTGCGGACTGCGCCAGCTCGATGTCAGAGGTCAGAAAGGCCCGGATCGTGTCACCGACCATCTCTCTCATGATCAGCATCATATTTTTGAAGACATCCGGAACCGATACGCCTTCTTCTCCGGTTTCGCGTTTCATGCCCTCTACTTTTTTGATGATAATGCAGATATCACTGCAGTTGTCTGCAATTCTTTCCAGGTCTCCGATCATCCGCATGTAGGACGCCAGCTTGCGCCAGTCGGATGCGACAGGCTGCTGTTTGATCACGATCCCGATACAGGCTTCCTCAATATCAGTCTCCATGCGGTCGATCGTTGCATCATTGGCGATGACCTGGCTCGCGATCCTTGTATCCTTCTGCGAAAAAGCATGTATTGTATTATCAATGGCACCGGTTACCTCCAGTCCCATTGCGCGGACATTGTCATTAATCCGCTTCAGTTCTCTGTCATATTCAGGACGTGCCATACTATCTCCTGTTCCCGGGTTATCCCTGTCAGCCGAAACGGCCTGTGATGTACTCCTCTGTCTTCGGATTCTTCGGATTGAGGAAAATCTGCTTCGTCGGTCCGTGCTCGATCAGATCACCCAGCAGGAAGAAGCAGGTTGTATCGGAAATACGGTTGGCCTGCTGCATGTTATGAGTAACCATGACGATCGTGTACTTTTTCTTCAGTT
The DNA here is from genome assembly GCA_900319355.1 of uncultured Eubacteriales bacterium. Taxonomy (GTDB): domain Bacteria; phylum Bacillota; class Clostridia; order Lachnospirales; family Lachnospiraceae; genus Bilifractor. The sequence goes on from ONOC01000044.1 coordinate 2,268, forward strand.
CCAGGCAGAGCTCCTCGATTTTTGCGGTGGAAATCGGGTCCAGTGCGGAGGTGGACTCATCCATCAGAAGTACTGCCGGCTCGACGGCGATGGCTCTGGCGATGCACAGTCTCTGCTGCTGGCCGCCGGACATGCCGAGCGCATTTGTTTTCAGTCTGTCCTTGCACTCATCCCAGAGCGCGGCACCGCGGAGCGATTTTTCCACGATTTCGTCCAGCTGTTTCTTGTTCTTGATACCGTGGACACGCGGTCCGTAGGCTACGTTGTCATAAATGGACATCGGAAACGGATTGGCCTTCTGAAAAACCATGCCGACATTCTTGCGGAGCATATTGACATCCATGTCTTTGTAGATATCTATGCCGTTGAGCTTTACCGAGCCGGTGATTCTGCAGTCCTTCACCAGATCGTTCATTCTGTTCAGACACTTCATAAATGTGGACTTGCCGCATCCGGAGGGTCCGATCAGCGCCGTGATCTCATGCTCCTGAATATCAAGATTGATTCCTTTCAAAGCTTCTTTCTGGCCGTACCAGAGATGAAGATCTTTTACTTCAATAATTGTTCCCATATAAGGCTGCCTTCCTGTATTGCTGTATCTTCAAATGGCTGTATCTTCATATGATTCTGTTTCCGCGGTCCCTTTAATGGTCCCTTTAATCAGCGGATGTACCTTTTTTCAGTTTCTTTGCCACAGCTTTGGCTGCAAAGTTGATGACAAGCGTGAGGATCAGGAGGATGGCCGCTATAGCGAAAGCGACATCGAATTCTCCTCTTTCCTTGGCATACATGTAAAGGGCAACGGTAAGCGTGGAACCTGCGTGGTTCGGCGCAAAAGCCTGGCCGAAGTTCATGATGTTGTTTGCCATGCCGGCAGTGAAAAGCAGTGCGGCGGATTCGCCGACGATACGTCCGATGGCAAGGATACAGCCGGTCACAATACCGTCAATTGATGACGGAAGTACGACGGTGCGGATCATGTGCCATTTGCCGCTGCCGAGAGCAAGGCTTCCTTCTCTGTAGCTGTTGGGAACGGTTTTCAGACTTTCCTGGGTGGTCCTGATGATGGTCGGAAGCGTCATGACAACGAGGGTCAGTGCGCCTGCCAGGATACTGGTGCCGATTTTCATGGCCTGAACAAAAATCAGCATGCCGGCGAGACCATAGATAATGGAAGGGATGCCGGCCAGTGTCTCAACGGCAAACTCGATCACGGAGACCAGCTTATGATTGGTCGCATACTCGTTGAGGTAAACGGCGGTGCCGATGCCGAGCGGCAGGACAAAAATCAGCGTGATGACTACAATGTATACGGTGTTCAGAATGTTCGGAAGAATACCGATGGTGTCATTCAGTACGCTGGGTGATGTGGAAAGAAGCTTCCAGGTGATGGTCGGAATGCCCCGGTACGCGATGTATCCGATCATGCCTGTCAGAAGCGCCATGATGATAACAAAAGAGGCAATCATCAGGCCCTTCCAGATGCCGCCTCTGATTTTTCTGGATCTGGAAATATGCAGTTCGATGCTGCTGTCCGGACTCTGTCCGACAGCACTGTTATGGATTGCGTTTTCACCCATCATTTCTTAAACCTCCCGTCAGTCCTTTTTCCTTTTGAATACAAAATTCAGAAGCAGCGTGATGATCATAATAAAAATGAACAGTACCAGCGCAATGGAGAACAGTGCCTGACGCTGAAGTCCTGAAGAGTAGGACATCTCACTGGCGATGGCTGTGGTCAGGAAACGCACGGACCTGAACAGTCCGGGCATGTTGGCCACGTTTCCGGATACCATCATGACGGCCATGGCCTCTCCGATCGCACGTCCGACACCGAGAACGACGGCGGAAGCGATACCGCTGCGGGCCGCATGAACGGACACCTTAAACACGGTTTCCGTATAGGTAGCACCGAGTGCGAGGCTTCCTTCCTCGTATTCTTTCGGCACTGCCGCAAGGGCGGTCTCGGAGACGCTGATGACATTGGGGAGAACCATGACGGAAAGAACGATGATGGCCGAGAAGAGGTTGGCTCCGTCAGGGAGGTGAAAAGTCTCACGAACCCACGGTACGATAAGAATCATGCCGACAAGACCGTATACAACAGAGGGAATGCCGGCAAGGAGCTCAACGGCGGACTGAATCACCGCCGCGATTCTGCCGCTCGCAAATTTGGTCAGATAGATCGAACAGAGCAGGCCGATCGGCACAGCGATGAGAATAGCACCGAAAGTACCGTAGACTGAAGTGAGAATAAAGGGCAGGATCCCGTACTGCGGCTCAGCAGCCGTGGATGCCCAGGTTGTTCCGAATAAAAAATCAACGATGCCGATTTTTCCGATGGCCGGCACGCCGGATATGATCAGAAAAACGGTGATAAAAAGAACAAACGCGATCGCGATCATGCCGCAGATGAAGAAAACCGCACTCCATATCTTCTCGGCCGGATGCGAAAAGCGCTTTGCTGCTGCAGTATCCATAAAAATCATCTCCATACCTGATAAGTGCGGCCGAAACCGCATCATACAGAACCATTATCCGGGGCGGAGCTTTCTGCGCCGCATCCGTCCCGGTGTCAGTCTTTTTATGTCCCGGGCAGTCTGTCCCGGGACACTGATTCTCAAAAGTCAGCCCACATACGTTCTCAGCATTACTTGTTTACCGGAACTGCTCCGGTCTTTGAAATCAGATCTGCCGCATCAGCGCTGGTGATGTAATCGAAGAATGCCTGTGCCTGCGGTGAAAGTGTCGCGGAGTCGTTGGTAATGATGTTGAAGTTTCTCTGAATCTTGTAGGTGCCGTCAAGGATGGTGTCCTCTGAAGGAGCAACACCGTCGACTGTCAGTGTCTTCACGGTATCGTTCAGATCAGCGATGGAAGCATATCCGATGGCGTTCGGATTGTTGGCAACCGTCTGAATGACATCACCTGTGGAGGTGAGCTCCTGAGAGAGCTTGCAGGCATCCTTGGTGCCGGTGATGGACTCGAAGCCGTCTCTCGTGCCGGATCCTGCCTCACGTCCTATGCAGACGATCTCGCCGTCAGAGCCGCCCAGATCAGACCAGTTTGTGATTTCTCCTGTGTAAACCTTAGCGATATCATCAAGAGAGATATCGTCCAGTGTATTCTGCGGATTCACGATAATGCCGATACCGTCGATGGCGATGGTGGTGGCTGTCAGGCCCTGCGGATCGTCGTCCTTCAGATCACGGCTTGCCAGTCCGAGATCCGTGCTTCCTTCGGAAGCTGCGGTGATACCTGAGCTGGATCCTGTCGGATTATAGGTGACGGTTACGCCCGGATGATCATTCTGGAACTGCTCGCTGAGAATGGTAATTACCTTCTCCATGGAAGTTGAACCGTCCGTGGAAACCGTTCCGGAGATTTCTGCACCGGAGGATGCCGCTGCGGAAGATGCCTCAGCGGATCCTGAAGATGTTTTCTCAGCGGAATCTGCTGCGGAATCAGCTGTCGCTGAACCCGACGATGCTGCCGTATCAGCAGCTGCCTCTGTGGTCTTTGCTGAACTACCGGCTGCCGACGATGTCTGCGTCGTGCCTGATGAGCTGCCGCAGCCTGCTGCCACAAGTGCTGCGCTCAGAATACCTGCCATAACAAGTGATGCTCTTCCTGATCTCATTTCTTTTCACTCCTTCTTTTTTCGGAAACTTCTTTTTTCGTTCCTGTCATTTTGTCATTTCCTGTTTCCGCAACTCATCATGCCTTTTCGGGTGTTAACTCCGAAAGCACTGCTGTGTTAACGATGCGTAAATATAAAGCAGGGTCATACACCCGGGGTAATGCGACGTACTGTATAAACAACGGAGGCTTCCGGGAATGATTTTCACCATTCCGCGGAAGCCTCCGTAACCTGTTTCTGTTAATTTATCGCAGGTCCGTAACAGGACCTCATGTCACATGCCCGTCTCCGGGAGCTGCACCTTTATCCCCCTGCAGTTCAGATTTTTGCAAATGCCTGTTCCAGATCGGCGATGAGGTCATCGGCATCCTCAAGACCTGCAGAGAGTCTGATGAGATCCGGTGCAATGCCTGCGGCACGGAGCTGCTCATCGCTCATCTGACGGTGCGTATGGCTCGCCGGATGAAGCAGGCAGGTTTTGCTGTCGGCCACATGGGTCTCGATGGAGATCAGTTTCAGAGAATCCATGAATTTCACCGCTGTCTCTCTGCTGCCGCCCTTCAGACCGAAGGCCATGACACCGCAGGTGCCGTCCGGACAGTATTTCTGCTGAAGCTCATGGCACTCGTCATCGGGCAGGTCTGCATAATGCACCCAGGCAACCTTGTCGTTGTCATGGAGATACTTCGCCAGTGCCAGACCGTTGGCGCAGTGCTTCTGCATGCGGACCTGCAGGCTGTCCAGTCCGAGATTCAGGATGAAGGAATTCATCGGGGACGGAATGGCACCGAAGTCTCTCATGAGCTGGGAGGTCGCCTTCGTGATATAAGCGGCCTTTCCGAACTTCTCCGCATAGACAATGCCGTGATAGGACTCATCGGGCGTGGTCAGGCCGGGAAATTTATCCCTGTGGGCCATCCAGTCAAAATTACCGCTGTCGACGATGGCGCCGCCGACTGTCGACGCATGACCGTCCATGTATTTGGTCGTCGAATGCGTGATGATATCCGCACCCCACTCGATCGGGCGGCAGTTCACCGGTGTAGCGAATGTATTGTCTACAATCAGCGGTACGCCGTGCTTATGTGCGATGCGTGCAAACTTCTCTACATCCAGAATATTCACGGTAGGATTGGTGATCATCTCCCCGAACAGCACCTTCGTATTCGGACGGAATGCTTTGTCGATCTCCTCCTCCGACATGGACTGATCGATAAAGGTGCAGTCAATGCCCATCTTCTTCATCGTCGTGCCGAACAGATTGTAGGTACCGCCGTAAATAGAGGATGATGCCACGATATGATCACCGGCCTCACAGATATTGAACACAGCGAAGAAGTTGGCCGCCTGTCCGGAAGATGTCAGCATGGCAGCTGCACCGCCTTCAAGCGCACAGATCTTCTGCGCCACATAATCATTGGTCGGATTCTGAAGACGGGTATAGAAATATCCTTCTTTCTTCAGATCAAAAAGCTGACCCATCTCGTCACTCGTCTCATATTTGAAAGTCGTGCTTTCGTAGATCGGAAGCGACCTCGGCTCCCCGTTCTTCGGACTCCATCCTGCCTGTATGCATTTCGTTCCAATTCCGGACATATCGTTCCTCCTTTGCTTCACCATATCAGAAAACGTCACCGGATCGGTGGATTTTTCTAAATTCCGATCACATATCAGAAGTTTACGCCGTTGGAAGAAACAGTGCAATGACTTTCTTACTTTCAGCGGGCATCCGCGCTCCCGAACATCTTCCTTCGTTTAACAAAATAGAAAATCAGCACCATGGTCCCCGTGATTGCCCAGGAAATCGGATATACAATGGTGAGAATAAAGAAATCATGCGTTCTGGCGAAGACGGTGGCGATATAAATCAGTCTGAAAATACAGGAACCGAAGACGACAAAGACGGTCGGTGCGACGCTGATGCCCATGCCGCGTAGGCAGCCCGCCGGGATCTCATATGAGCCGGTCCCGATTTCCCAGTTCGACACGATCATCATGCGGATCATGGCATACGCGATGACTTCCTGATCCGTCGTAAAAATCTGAATCAGCTCTCCCCGGAAGATCCAGAAAATCATCGACAGCGAAAAGGTCAGCGATTCCCCGATCAGCATGGAGAGCAGGAAAACCTTTCTGCACCGCCTGTACTGCCCCGCGCCGTAATTCTGCGCTGTAAAGGTCACAGCCGCCTGTGAGAAGGCATTGACGATGAAATAGCACATGTACTCGAAGTTCTGTGCCGCCGTCGTCCCGGCAATGGCCGACGAGCCAAAGGAATTGATTGCCGACTGAATCACGACATTGGACAGGGAAAACACCGTGCCCTGAAGTCCCGCCGGAATACCGATGCGGAACAGTGTCTTCAGATATTCCCCTTTCAGCGTCAGATGACGGAGCGACAGATGAAAAGCCCCCGGCTCCCTGATCAGAAAAATCACGACCATCACCGCACTGATGATGTTGGAAATCACCGTGGCCAGCGCAACGCCGTCCACTGACATCCCGCAGCGAATCACGAAAAACAGATTCAGAAAAATATTGATGACGCCCGAAACGGCGAGGGCGATCAGCGGCCTCGCGGAATCTCCCTTCGCTCTTAAGACTGAGGAAGTGAAGTTGTAGATCATGATAAACGGCGTCGCAAAGAAATAGATCCTGAGGTAAAGCAGCGCCAGGTCCATGACATCATCCGGCGTGCCCATCACCGTCAGCAGCGGCCGTGCCACCAGCTGTCCCAGCGGCAGCAGTATCACACCGCAGATGAGGGACACCGTAAAAATCGTGGAAACCGCTTCGTTGACACGTTCTTCCTTTCCCTGCCCGATCAGCGTACCGATGACAACATTGACACCGAGCGCCAGTCCCACGAACAGCGATACAATCAGGTTGATCGGCGCACTGTTGTCGCCCACGGCAGCGAGTGCCGCGGAACTCGAAAAGCGGCCCACCACCGCCAGATCCGCACTGTTGAAGAGCTGCTGCAGAATACTCGTCAGCGCGAGCGGCAGCGAGAACATAAAAATCTTCCCGCCGAGCGGTCCGTGAAGCATATCTATTTCATGCGTGTTTTTCTTTTTTTTACTTTCCATATTCATTTTCATTTCCTGCCTGTATTAAAACCATACCGTAAACAGTGCCTCCTGTACCGTCATATGTTCGGAAGCACATGGAGACTTCCGGCTTTATGCTTTACGGATTGCAGTTCCTGCACGGCGTGTATCCCTCCGCGATCAGCTCGTCGCGGCTTTCTGCCGTATCCTCCCGGTTCTTTTCCTTTATCTGTGGGACGCTGCTGCAGGAAGGACGGTGAAACTTCATGGTGTTCGTATTGAGCACATAGGTTATGCCTGACGGGGTCTCCTTGTCCGATCCGCCGCCGTTACTGCCGCCCGTGCCGCTGCCGTTTGCATTATCCGTTCCGCTGCCGCCCGTCCCGGCGCTGCCTGTTCCATCGCCGTTTCCATTGCCTGTGCCGCTGCCGTCCGTAACGGTTCCGTCCGCCTGACTTTCTCCCGTCGCATAGTCGATCGTCACCCCGGGCTGCACATTATATACGAAGACATTGAACCTGATGCCGGCGCCATGATCCTCATCGGATTCCGCCTCCATCAGAACACCGGTAGCCAGCGGATTATCACCGTCAAAAACAGGCGTCACGCGATACAGCACATGATTTTCGGTGTCTTTTACATAATCAGCCACCTCATTTTCGAACGGCAGCATGCCCTGCGTGTTCATATACCTGGTGCCGGTGATCAGATTTTTCTCGTTCGCATTTTCGGCTGCCAGCTCATAGGCGATCAGATGACACCGGTTGTAAAGGTAGTGCCCGTCCACAAAATCATACTTCACCGTGTGCCAGCCCGAGGGCTTGATCATGCCGATCTCTCCGCGTGGTTCCGTGGGCATGATATCCTGTCCCACATTGGCCAGCGCTGTGCCGCATCGTCCCATGGCATCGAGGTCACTGTACTGTTCAAACGACTGATTCGAGAGATCCGCTTCGTTAAAGAAGGGCTCGTTTCCGTTCACTTCGCAGTATGGCGTGCCCGAATACGCCGGCACATCCGACAGGGAAAAATCACCGCGTCCGCTCCCGCTCAGAAGATCGGTGATGATGCTGCTGACTTCACCGATACTGGCGGCGTTCTTCGCTGTCCCGGGATTCTGATTCCCGTCTTTCGCCTGACCGGCAGCAGATTCCGACGTCGCGGCATTCTCATGCCCGGCTTCATGATCAGAAGCCGTGTCTCCGGCAGATGAATGCTTCCCCTCAGAAGAGGCGCTTTCGGTCAGCTGTGCCGAAGAGGTGGCCTCAGTATATTTCCCGGTTTCCGCCGGCGTCAGTGTACATGCTGTCAGACAGAGTGACAGAAACAGCGCGGCAGCATACATGCATATCGCCGGCGTTTTCCTTTTATTTCTTCCGCTGTTACCCTTCATAAGACATTTCCCCATTATTATTTCGAGGCTGTCGGCGACAGTTTCAGCAGTTCATCGTAAATTCTGCGATACGGCAGCCCGGCCTTCAGAAGCCTTTTCATGAATCCTGTTTTCCACGCTGAGTCATAGAAGTCATATCTGAGCTTCTTCGGATCTCTCAGATAGTGTGCCGCGCTGTCCGGCGCCGCCAGTGAAACCGTCACGCCGTTGAAATATTTGAAATCTCCGAACAGCGCTGCATCGCTCAGGGTCGGATCTGTTCCTGTCTGATACAGGTTTGAAAACATGACCATAGCATCATCCGCTGCCAGGTCGCTGTAAATGCAGTTCTGGAAATCACGGCAGAATCTCAGGGCTCCCTCCTGGATCCGGCGGATTTTTTCCGCCTGATGCTGAAGCTCCTTCGTCGCATCAAGCTCATAAGGGTATCTCTCCGCCACCGTCCTTTCGCCATCCCTTCTGTAGCGCTTCACCGATCCCGCCTGTTCGAAGAAAAGCGTCTCGAAGAGACCATAGAACGGGCGGATGAGAAAGCGATCATCCGGATGATTCAGCATATCGAAGACATAGGCCTCCGCCTTCATGTGACCTTCGCCGAGAATTTTTACGGACCGTTCATTCAGCCCGATGTAATACCCGTTTACCCGGCAGTCCCGGCCTGTGGAGGTAAGAAGCTTTGTCAGATACTTCTGCATCGTGCCGCCCCATCCGATATCGACCAGTGCCGTCTTCTTTCCGAAGTCAAACTGCGCCAGATAATCCTCCAGCGCCTTCTTTTCCTCCGCGGCATTGGCAAAAATATCATCCGAAACTTCCCGGAAAAGAGCGCAGAATGCCGTATCAGCACAGAGTTCGTCCCTGTTCAGCCTCATCTCCGGGCTGAAGCCGTGACTTTCGATCTGCCGCCTGTATCTGTCCGTATCGAGACCCAGTCCGTCAAAAATCTGCGCCACCGTCGTCTGAATCGGCAGGGAAACTGAATCGATGATCTCCTCCATGGACATTTCCGGCGTATAGGACGGGACGCGGAAGCTCCGCCTTGACCCCTCGAAATAAAAATCGGGAATATCACACGGTCCGGCGACGATTTTCCAGGCACGGCGGATGATAAAGCCGTCCCTGGCAACAAAGAACAGCTGCTCTGTGCCATCCTCAGAAGCCTTCTTCATCAGCCAGCGGACAAAGCCAAAGAGAAGGGGACCGAACTGTTCATAGCCGAACGCATCGTATGGATTTCTGCCGTCTGTATGATTATTCAGAAACGCGTTCAGGAAGCGCTTCTTTTCTGTGCTGCTGAATTCAGTTCCGTAATCCGGTCTCAGGTCCGCTGTTCCTGTTACGGGCGCGCCGTCACTGCCCTCTGAGGCATCCGGCATCTGCCGCGTCTTTCCTGCCCCGCTCTCTGTGCAGACCTCATCCTTGTATTTCTTCATCGTGCGGCAGGCATGCGTGGCGATTTTTTCCGCCCGGATGTGCTTCCGTCCGGGCACCAGAAAATCCGCCCGGAAGGCATTGCCGATGTGAAGAATCTCCGAAGGGTCAGCGTTCATCTCGCGGCACACCACGTCATACAGACCGCCCTCATACTTCGTCGCATTGTACTCATTGGAAACAAAAAGCTTCTGATAGCCGGTGATCTGATTTTTCTGAAGAAGCGCCCGGATGACATCCCCCGGAAGGTACATGTCCGTGACAAGAATGACCGTCGCATGCTCCAGGCAGTACCGGTAAAACCGGATCATATCCCTGTTTAGCGTCGATACGCTGATTTCACAGTCGATCTCGCAGCGGTGAAGTCTGTCCCGCAGTGACTGCGGAACCTCGAGTGACGCGTAAATATCATCCAGCGTCACATCCTTATCAGGATTTTTGCTGCGTGCCTCCTGCTCCGCCTTCTGACGCATCTCCCGGAAATCCGGAATGCCGCACTTCCATCCGACGAGATCGAATACACCGGCGGGATCCGGGGTATCTCGTCTCAGCAGCGTGTCAAACACATCAAAGGATATGATGCGGTACTTTCTGACCTTCGCATACAGTCCCGCCATATCTGTCGTAGCCATATCGTTTATCATGTTATGTATATTCATAAATTTTGTCCTTTCTGCAGGATTTCCGGCATTATATCAAAAAAGACAGAATTGTACAAAAATATGCGCTTATATTCCATTTCATTCCTGTAATTATGCAATTATAATGGATATTATATTTCTCATTCATTCTGACAGGCCGGGACGCAGATACGCAGGCCGCAGCAGGTAAAATCATAATGACATCGGAAAAACATACCACCGCAGATAAACCAAAAGCAAATGCATACCTTATTCTGATCCCCGTCTTCATTCTTCTGATGACGGGCATTCTTATGTTGAGTATACATTTTATAAAAACTGAAAAGCAGGATGCCGCTTCCCGCTCTTCAACATCAGAAACCAGGGCTGACAGAAGTCTCGCTGACGATAAAATTCTCTGTCTCTATTCCTATGATACCGCTTTTGAATCCTTTGAGGCCGATAAACAGGGAATTCAGCGTGTACTGGATCCTCTGGATGTCGATTATGACATTATGTGCATGGATGCCAGAGAATTCAATACCGACAGAGATATCCAGGCCTTTCATGACATGCTGAAGGAACGGCTTGCCGGCGGTGATGTCAGATACACCGGTGTGATTGTATCGGACGACATGGCGCTCCGCTTCGTCCTCAGGTACAAGAATGAGCTGTTCCGCAGCCTGCCCGTCACCTATTTCGGCATCAACGATGCGGCCATCGCACAGGATGCCTCCATGAATCCGCTGATTTCGGGCTATGTAGAAAACGACTGTATAAAGGAAACCATTTCCCTCGCGAAAAAGCTGATGCCGAACGCAAAAAAAGTTGTCGATATCTATGACAACTCGCCTTCCGGTTACGGAACCTTCAAGGCCTGTCAGAGTGTCGCCGCTGATTTTCCCGGTCTGTCATTCGGGACATACAACTTCTCAGATTATACACGATCTGAAACCGAAGCCTATCTGAAATCTCTTTCGCAGGATACGATCGTGCTTTTTTCCAACGCCTCCCGCGACGCTGACAACAACTATTATTCCATAGACTCAGCCGCGGAACTGCTCAGCAGGTACTGTCCTGTTCCGGTATTCCGCAGTTTTATCGGCGGCTTCACCAGCGGCGTAACCTGCGGCGTATATGAAAACTTTGAAGAAACTTCCGAGCTGGCAGCCAGGAACATGGTGGCCGCCTTAAAAGGCAGGACAGACTTTGCGGCGCAGAATAAACCGCTGACTGCGTCAGATCAGGTCATTTACGCCTGCAATTACAACAGGATGAAACAGTATGGTCTGAATACCGGTGTTCTGCCCGGCGACGCACAGATTTCTGACCTGCCGGCAGATTACTGGACGACGTATCATCAGATTCTCATTCCGGCCTCCCTGATCCTGACCGGACTTCTGCTTCTGGTTTTCTTCCTGCACCATCAGTATTTTGAGATCAGCCGGAAGGAGAAGGATCTCGAAGACGCTATGGGCGAACTGAAGAAATCCCGTGAAGACCTGCGCTGGAGTGCGGAGCATGATTACCTGACCGGTCTTCTGAACTGGCGTACCGCCGAGGGCCGCTTAAATGAATTTTCCGAGAAGAATATCGACCAGTACGCCATGATTCTGATCGATGTGGATAATTTCAAAATCATCAACGAAACCTACGGACATAAAAGCGGCGATTTTGTTCTGAAGACGCTCACTGAACGGCTTCAGAAGCTCAGTGAAAAGTACGGAATGCTCCTCAGTCGTTACGGCGGAGACGAATTTCTGATCCTTGTGAAGGGAAAATATCTGACGGAAAATTCCGATGAACTTACGGACATCGCGAAAGTTTTCCGCGAACCCGTCAGGGTATGCGAGGATCAGCTGGTCCCGTTCTCCTCGATCGGCGTCGCAAACTCGGGCGGCGGGCAGAACATCGAGAACGTCATCCTGAATGCCGACATTGCCGTAAACCACGCAAAACAGAAGGGCAAGGCACTGATCTGTTTCTATTCGGAGGAGATGAAGCAGGAAGTCAGCACGGAGAGCGAAGCCAAGGCCGCCATCATCGACGCCTCCGAGAATGATGGATTTTACATGGTTTATCAGCCCCAGATTGACACAGCGAGAGGCAAAATCACCGGCTACGAATCCCTTGTCCGTATGAAGAATGCGAAGATTTCCCCCGGTGTCTTCATTCCCATCGCGGAATCTTCCGGCTGGATCAGAAAAATCGGCCGGATCACGACGGAAAAAGTCATCCGTCAGATCGCGGACTGGCGGGATGCGGGCATGGAAATGCATCCTGTCTCCATCAATTTTTCTTTCGGCCAGCTCAGCGACCGCCAGTATGTGAAATACCTGAAGTCACTGCTGGAGAAGTATGATGTGCCGGCATCTCTGGTGGAAATTGAAATCACGGAGCGGATCACCATGGATAACTCCCGCAGAACGAAAGATCTGCTCGATGAATTTACCGAAATGGGCATCTCGCTCCACATGGATGATTTCGGCACCGGCTACTCATCCCTTGGCGTGCTGAAATATATCCCCGTCAGCCACATCAAGATTGACAAATCTCTCGTGGACAATTATCTGACGAAGGACGACGACTCTTTCATCAATGATGTCATCAGAATGGCGCACGATCTCGGAAAATCTGTCATCGTGGAAGGTGTGGAGACAGAGTCGCAGTATCGCCGTCTCCGGGAATTCAAGGCGGATACCATCCAGGGCTATTATTTTTCAAAGCCGCTGGCCACAGACGATATCCCGGCTTTCCGGGCTGTACTGCCTGAGGATCTTCAGGCGGAGGATGATGCCGGTGAAACGGCCGATGCCTTCGAAACCGCTGCTGATGCATAACGCCGGTGAACCGGCCGATGCCTTCGAAACCGCTGCTGATGCATAACGTCGAAACTGCCGGTCATGAACTGACCGGCAGTTTTTTCTCAAGAAAAGCATACAGGGCGCTGCACCCCTCATCAATATCATGCCATGTGACGGTGAAATTCCGCGTGTACCAGGGATCCGCCACATTCCGGGGATGATCCGTAAAGTCCAGAAGCAGATGCAGCTTCCTCTCCGGATCACCGCCCGCGATCCGCTTCATGTCCCGGATATTTTCCCCGTCCATGCCAATCAGCAGATCATATGTGCCGTAGTCCTCTGCTGTCATCAGCCGTGCGCGCTCCGCACTGACGCCGAGCTCGTTCTCCGGCGTTCCGATGCCATGTTTCAGAAGCTCCTCCTTCGCCGGCGGATAGACCGGATTTCCGACCCCTCCCCAGATCTCTTCCTCCGTCGTGGCGGCGGAATCGATCTGAAAAAATCGCTCCGTCCCCTTCTTCCGGATCAGATCCTTCATGGCGAACTCAGCCATCGGCGACCGGCAGATATTCCCGTGGCAAATGAATAAAATTTTTATCATGCAATTTTTTGCCAGCTTATGCCGCGTTTTGCCTTATTTTATGCGGGTTTCCGCGATTTTCGATTTCATTGAAATCCGGCATAAACTGGCATCTCCTTGCATATCTTGGACTTCAATGTTGATAAAATGTTGATAAAACGGGCCGAAAAACAGGCCGAAAACCGCGTTTTATCAACATTGGATTTTTGCGGTTTCACCGGTTTTCCATCCCTTTTCATTCCCCTGAGGACTTTCTGCGCTGCTTCCGGCGCTCGATCTTCTCACTCATTTTGACTTCTCTCTGCATGCGTTCCAGCTCCTGCTCCGCATCGATCAGTCCCAGATGCGTGTAGGTGTTCAGGGTGACGCTGATATCCGTATGGCCCATCAGATACTTGAGGGTATTCGGATTCATTCCCTTCTTGGCCTTCTCGCTGCAGTAGGTATGCCGGCAGACATGGGGCGTGACCTTGGGCATCTGCACCCGGTAGATCTTGTTGTACTTCTCAGTGATGTGCTGAAAATACTTTTCCCAGTGCATCGCCACCATGGGCATCCCGTTCTTATCCATGTAAAGGAAGCCAATCCTTCCATCCACCATTGGCTCAACTTTCGGCTTTTTCCTCTCTGCAAGGATTCTGCTGAAACACTCGTACACATC
>ONOC01000107.1 GCA_900319355.1 uncultured Eubacteriales bacterium
CGGGGCGGATTTAAGTAGCTCTTTGATGACAGCCGTGCCGCCCTGCTCAGTCCCCGCCCACACGGGCGGGGCGGATTTAAGTTTCGGCATGATCGGTGCTATCGGTGCACTTGTGGGTCCCCGCCCACACGGGCGGGGCGGATTTAAGTTCCTCCTTTGCGGCTGCCTTTTCAGGTGCTTCCACGTCCCCGCCCACACGGGCGGGGCGGATTTAAGTTTTACAAAATCAGAACCCGCCTGTTTTGCTTTGTCCCCGCCCACACGGGCGGGGCGGATTTAAGTAATAAACTGTATATGCACTATAAAAATAATTTTGGTCCCCGCCCACACGGGCGGGGCGGATTTAAGTAGTTACAATGTCACCGTCTAGACCGTTAATCTCCGTCCCCGCCCACACGGGCGGGGCGGATTTAAGAACCCAACTGAACTGGAAAACGTCTTTCCCCTCTTCCCGGTTGATTGCTGCCCGTAAAAATGATAAGGTTATAGAGATTTCATAATGATTATACAGATTGAGGAGTCATCCGCCTATGACCGACAGAAAACGTCCAAACATTGATTTTCGCAAATATTTTACCCGAAGCTACGTGCTGCGGTACCTGCTGATTCTGGGATCGCAGTTTTTTTTCGCCCTCGGGCTGACGATGCTGCGGCTCTCCTGCCTCGGCTCCGACCCGTTTTCCGGCATGGCCTACAGTATCAGCGAGCACTGGAACGTGCCGCTGGCGGCCGTGATCGCCGGCGTCAACCTTTGCCTGATCGTGTTCTGCTTCCTGAAAATGCCGCAGTCGATCGGGTTCGGCACCTTTGTCAACATGGTGCTGACCGGCAATTTCGCGGACCTGTGGCGGAGCCTGCTCAGAGATATTTTCGGGCTGGATCTGATGACCGGCGCGGACCAGCTGCCGCAGCGGCTGTTCATGCTGATCGCCGGCATGCTGATCATGGTATTTTTCTGCTCGTTTTACCTGGCTTCGGAGCTGGGCACGGCGCCGTACGATTACATCGGCTATATTATCGAGGACATGACCGGCGGGCGCTATCCGTTTTTCGCGGCGCGCATGACCTGCGACGGAATCTGCGTCGTCGTGACGTACCTGGTTGCCCGGATGGACGGGACGCAGTGGCAGCTGATCGGCTTCGGCACGATTATCCTGGTGCTGTGCATCGGGCCGCTGCAGGCGTTTTTCCGGAAACATTTTGCGGACCCGCTCGTGGCCGCGATCAAACGGCTGTAAACGCGCCGCACGTGTTGGTTTTTGCGTGATAAAGTGATAAAATGAAGCTGTTATAATTTGTTCGGAAATAATCTGGAGGTATTCTAAATGGAGAAAGTAAAGACATCAAGGGCACCGGAGGCAGTAGGCCCATATACGCAGGCGATCAAGTCAAACGGATTCCTTTTTATCAGCGGTCAGATTCCGATCGACCCGCATACAGGCAAGATTGAGACCTTCACCATCGAGGGACAGGCAGGACAGACGTTCCGCAACATCCGGGCGATCTGCGAGAAGGCCGGCACGAGCATCGAGAAGACGGTCAAGACGACCTGTTTCCTGGCGGATATGCGCGACTTTTCCAAGTTCAACGATGTGTATACGACGTATTTTCCGGGCCTTCCGGCCAGAAGCTGCGTTGCCGTAAAGAGCCTTCCGCCGCAGGCACTCTGCGAGGTGGAAGCGATCGTTGAGCTGTAATCCTGCCCGGACAGTGCTGAATAGATTATGGAGAAACCCTTTTCCGCGGAGAAATATTTCTGCGGGAAGGGTTTTGTTGCTATAGCAACGGCATTTCTGCGCCGGCGGCGTATACTGTAATCAGAAACAGGAAAAAGGTTTTCATCAAGGAGGTTATCTTATGAAAGCAAGAGTAGATCAGGATTTATGTATTGGCTGCGGACTCTGTGCAGGCTGTGCGCCGGACGTATTTGTGATAGATGAGGACGCGGAGAAGGCAAAGGTGATCGGCGAGGGAGACGATGCGGCGGTGCAGGAAGCGATAGATTCCTGCCCGGTCGGCGCGATCTCGCAGGATGACTGACGGGCGGGCGGCACCTGGCGTGCCGCTTTCCCCTTTATAAATGCGAAAATCAGGCGTTGGACAGATTGTCCTTCGCCTGATTTTCGTTAATGCCATGTCTCGAATTCCGTCAGTTGTAGAGAAATGCTTCCTGCAGTGCGCAGATCTTATCCGCCGTGCTGACGAGCCATGCCTCTTTGCAAAGCGGCAGATGCGTCGGTGTCAGCGGCCACATATGGCTGTATATGATGTTCCTCTCACGTTTGTTGAGGTTGAAGCGGCGTGATGCGTTGTTCAGTGCTGTGACAGGATGTCCTGTGCCGTGTTTGAATGCACTGATCTCATTCTGTGCCTTGAAATCGTAGAGATAATAATCGTGCAGAACGGCTCCGTGAATCAATGAATCCTCATCGACATGCAGGTGGAGCGCCTGCTGGATCTTGTGGCACATCATGGCAACGTGTACAACATGGTTCAGCGTATTGTTGGAGCCATGCTGACTGAACTGCCGCATGATCTGTATATCAGCCCGGCTGACGAAATCATTCAGTTTTTGCGTGTACTGATCCGTATAAGTCATCTCCCAAGTTTTTTCTGGTGACACTATTATAGCAGATTTTTCACGAGGTGATTAAAAAAATGTGAAATTACAGCAGCGATGAATCTTTTTTACAGGGTTGGTTCATGCCATAGCTGCAGCAGCACGGCTGCAGAATCGTTTTCTGGCTTCTTCGCAGGATATGCCAAATATAAATGCGAGTTCTTCGAAGACAAGCTGTTCCGCTTCTTCTTTGTATCGCAGATCTACCTGGCTGAGATGCCTGTCCTTCCTGACAGCTTCCTCTTCCTTCAGATGGATTTCCTTCAGAAGACGAAGATAATTTTCAAATGTGAACGATGAGAGAAGCTCATTGTAATGAGCATTCAGAAAATTAGGTTTGGCAGAGTGGAAGATTTCGACTTTCAGGCTGCCAAAGTCGTCAAGATACTGTTTTGCTTCCTCTTTTGAAATAAGAGGCCGGATGCTTGTATTCCGGTCGACCGGACTGTAGATGACAGTCAGTCCCTTCTTCGGAAATACCGGTTCGAGTCTGTAATATTTTCGCTCCTTATCTTCTACGAAAGATGGTGTCTCAATATCAATCACACGGCAGACACCGGAGTTCCTGAACATAAGGAAGTCTCCTTTCTGAAACATAAATACCCCCTTTCCGGATAAAATTTATATACTATGTATTTATTGTAGCACATTTTTTCGCAAAAAGCACAGGGGACAGCGGAAAACGCCGTCTGCGCGGGGCTTTGCAGGATGTTTCCGGACTTTGAATGCGGGGCCGCTATTGCCAGCTGCAGGGGAAATGACTATAATTATATGAGGCTTCGTGCACATGTGTGGGTAGGAAATAGCCTCTGCCTACCATAATAACAATTGAAAAGGTCATCGGACTCTCGTAATGTATAGCTGTCGAA
>ONOC01000036.1 GCA_900319355.1 uncultured Eubacteriales bacterium
TGCAACTCTCGACATAACAGAAGCCTCGCTTTCTTGCCTTCTATTATACACTTCGAGAGGCGATTAATGTATCATTTATTTAATTATTGTTATACTAGACACGGATTGAACTACGCTTACTAACCGTCAGCTGTTATTTGACCAGGTATAAAGAAGAGGCCGGGGAACTATGTCCCCGGCCTCAAGGATTAAAATCTCTATCAAACTAATCCTTAGAAATTATTCAGCAACACCATACCAGGCAATACCTTCATCAGTCCAGCCCTTCTGAGAAGTCAGTACGACTTTCTCATGAACATCGGTGGTATAGTTGTGGCTTGCTACCGATGAAGAAGCATTCTTGTTGAACTGTCTGTATACAGGGGTAGCCTTGTTGTCATCTGAATACCATGCAATTCCTTCATCAGTCCAGTTATGCTGTTTTACAAGAGTATTCTTTTCATTCTTGTTGGTGGTGTAGAAATGCTCACCACTAGCATTGTTATACAGTCTGTAAACAGGGGTGTTGGACATGCGAGGTGCATACCAGCCAATTCCCTCATTCTTCCAGTTGTACTGTGAAGTCAGAACAGAGACCTCATGTGCATCAGCAGTATACAGATGTTCACCACTTGTCGGATTGTACAGACGTGTCATGGCAACAGCGCCCTGACCCTGAGAATTTTCAAGCGGGAAGGTACCAAAATCAAACGTATATCCATAAGGATTATCATTCTTCAGATACCATCCGTTAGCCCCATACCATGCAATATTAGTAGGATTCTTTCTCATGTCGGTTGCAGTATAGCTTACTGTGGCTGTTCCGTCACCATTATCTTTTGCAGTTGCATTCTTGGTGACATAATAATTATCGGGTGTGCATCCTAAATTAACACTCAGTGCCTTACCTTTAGAAATCCAGGTCCATCCGAACACACTATAAGTATGGCCTAAAGCAGTACCTTCCCAGGTATCAGTCTTCACTGATTTGAAAGAACCATACGGCATAACGTCATACTTTGTCTTACCACCTGTCTCATCTTCTGTCGCATCAGTAGTTACTTTGTTTACACGATAGGTCTGATGCTTATTGTAGAATTTAACAGCATTGTCGCCGCCTACAGCCTTAGCTTCTGCTTCGCTTCCAAATACATATGCAGTATAGGTTGTGCTTGCATCTGTAGTATGAGTAGCAGGATTATGTTTTACTACAACATATGCCGGTACTTCCTGCTCTCTCTTGCCATCACTTGCTTCATAGTGATGATCACTTGTGCAATTTACAGTTACTTTGATACCATCTGTGTTATAATGATTTGTTAAATGAGAGTCTTTCTCGCCATTCTCTTTATCAACCAAATAAGCTGCAGCCTTTTTGGAATCTTTATTCATATAGTCATCAACGTATTTAGTAGCATCTTCTTTAGACGGAGTAAGATAATCGCTGGTTATTTCTTTATCCCAGTTCCATGACTTCTCTACGAATTCATGTCCTAAAGCTGCGTTATCAGACTTATCAGTTGCCGAAGGCTGAGCAGTAACACTACCAGTAGCCTTGTAATGATCAATTACACCCTTTGTTGTCTTTTCAGCCTCTGTGATTTCTTTGCCATCTTTATCGATTAATTTACCAGCTGCATTTGTTTTATATACAGCTTCAGAGCTGTTATTATACCAATAAGTCTTATCGCCAATCGTTACATAGGCAAAGTAATCTGTCGTAGTACCAGTTGTGCAAGTTGCCGGATGGTTGCGTGAGGAAATAACAGTTGCATTATATGTCTCCTTATGGCTGGCATCACGCTTGCAGGTTACCGTATAGGTGACATTCCACTTGCCATCTACTTTCGTCCAATTCCAGTCGCCATTATCATTATTATAATCATGGCCGAAAGCAGCTACGGTAAATTCAGGTGAAGTACTTGTAATCGTTACAGTATTATCTTGATTATCCTTATCGGGCAGTGTGAGCGCAGCTGTAAATTTTACTTTACCATCTGTTGTACAGGTGGGATTAACGGTATAATCCGCAGAAGTTACTTTTACCTTATCGTCAAGAGACTCTGTTGTCTGATCCTTATAGCCTGTAACATGTACAGTGACCTGATCAGTATCAACACTCTTGCCATCTTCGCCCTTAATCTGTGCAGTCTTGGTTCCCCAAGCAAAAGAAATCTTTGTGTAGTCCGTCTTAGTTAACAGATCAACACTACTAACATCAACGCCGGTGATATTGCTATCATCAGCAGTGGACTCCACTGCAACTGCATCATCAGCCATTACGTTGAAGGCTGTTGCAGCCGGCATGGAAGCTACCATTCCTGCAGCAAGCAGGACTGATAAAACTTTGTTTCTAAATTTCATCTTTCATCCTCCTCTTTTTTGATAGAGATTTTAAATTTCATGTGTTATTTTAGTCCAACTGGACGCTTAATGCAAGTGTATTTTATTACTTTCACCTTTTTGTTTTCATCATTTTTCTGTAAAATATCCGTAAACTATTCAGTAAACAGCCCCCTTCTTATAAATTATTTTTTGCAAATGTTTTTCGTAATTGTTTTTGTGTCCCCAAAAATGAAAGTTTAATAAAACTCACCTTCTGATTATATCACAGTTTGTCGGAGTTGTGCATAATATTCACCTTTTTCCCGCGGGAATCCCAGCAGATTGTCATACCGGCGAGTTCTCCGGTGCTGACAGGCAGATTGTAGGCCGTTCTGATCTCTTCCATCGCCCTCTTCCGCCACACGAGGATCTGGGATTCGCCCCGGTTCCACCGCTCCGAGAGAATGTCGATGGCCATCGGATATTCCTCATGATCGACATAGAAGGTCATGAGGATATCCTGCTCTTTCTGCGGCATGACGGAAAGGCAGATGAGGAGTCTGCCGATGATCTCTTCTGATTCTTCTTCCCTGGCGAGCGCCTGCCGCAGCGTCGAATGGAAATCGACCACTCCTTCTTCCGCACAGCGACTGTGCGGGAATCCTGACAGCCGGAGCGGCTCGTATCCGTTCTCCTCCCCGGTGAAGTTGATCAGGCAGTCGCTGATCTGTCTCATCCGCTCTCTTCTCTCCTTTACTTTTCCTGAACGGATCAGATATTTGCAGATTTCTTCATTATTTAATTTTCTCATCAGAGCGGACCTCCTCCCGGATCTTTTTATAAGAAAGAAAATGCTGGAATGGAACAGGAAGTTAAGAAATCCGGATCACCGGAATGCAGAAAGCAGCGCCGGAATGCGGCGTGGTGCTGAAAGATAAGACAGGAAAGAAAAAGGCGCCCGCAGACTGCGGACGCCGTCGACGTATATTTACTATACGCCGATATCTTTTTGTATTCAATTAGTAATTCTGACGAATTCCTGTTATTTACCGGTGCTGCCGAATCCGCCGCTGCCGCGGCCGGTATCGCTTAAGGTATCTGCCTCGATGAATTCAACGGGCAGGTACGGAATGACGACGAGCTGAGCGATCCGCTCACCCGGTGTGATGACTCTCTCCTGCTCCCCGTCGTTGTGAAGGGCGATCATGAAGGGTCCCCGGTAATCGGAATCGACGACGCCGACACAGTTGGCCGGCCGGAGGGCTTCTCTTGACGCGAGGCCGCTTCTGGCAAAAATCGCGCCGAAGTACCCTTCCGGAATCTCCATGGAGAGTCCGGTGCCGATCATCTCCGTCGTGTGCGGAGCGATGCGGACTTCCTTCTCTATATCGGCATACAGGTCATAGCCCGCCGCCGAAGCGCTTCCGCGCGTCGGCAGCTTGGCTGTGGATGTCAGTTTTTTGACTTTGATTTCCATATCTTCACTTTCCTGTCAGGCAGGCTGCCGCACTCAGGCGGTTATCGCAGTACCGTGATCCGGCGCCTGTCGGACATGCCGCAGCCGGATCCTGATCGAAGTACCGTGATCACGCGTTGATCGGATTTCCGTCCTTCGGGCAGTCCTTGATGGAGAAGCTCAGTCTTCCCATGCGGTCCTTGCCGAGGCAGATAACCTTCACGGTATCTCCGAGGGTCAGCACATCCTCTACATGATCGATGCGCTCTCTGGCGATTTTTGAAATGTGAACCATGCCCTCTTTGCCCGGAGCGAACTCGAGGAAGGCACCGAATTCCTTGATGCTGACTACCTTGCCGACAAGGATATCACCCTTCTCGAAATCACGGCAGATGGTCTGGATGTACTTCTCTGCCTCGTCCATCTTCGCACGGTCGGTGCCGCATACGGATACGGAGCCGTCCTCGTCGATGTCGATCTTCACGCCGGTGCGGGCAATGATCTCGTTGATGTTCTTGCCCTGCTTGCCGACAACGTCGCCGATCTTGTCCGGATCGATTTTGATCTGCTCGATCTTCGGTGCGTACTCGCTGACGGTCGGACGCGGCTGGCTGATGACAGGCTCCATGACGTTCGTAAGGATGTACTCACGGGCGTCCTTGCATCTGTGAATCGCCTCTTCCACGATCTGACGGGTCAGGCCGTGGATTTTGATATCCATCTGGATGGCGGTGATGCCGTCATGTGTTCCGGCTACCTTGAAGTCCATGTCGCCGAAGAAGTCCTCGAGACCCTGGATATCGGTCAGAACGATGTAGTCGTCATCGGAGTCGCCGGTGACAAGACCGCAGGAGATGCCGGCAACCAGTTTCTTCAGTGGAACGCCTGCTGCCATGAGTGCCATGGAAGATGCGCAGACGGAAGCCTGAGAGGTGGAGCCGTTTGACTCGAAGGTCTCGGATACGGCACGGATCGCATAAGGGAACTCTTCCTCGCTCGGAAGGAGCGGACGGATGGCTCTCTCAGCCAGTGCGCCGTGGCCGATCTCGCGGCGTCCCGGTCCTCTGGACGGCTTTGTCTCGCCGACGGAGTAGCTCGGGAAGTTGTACTGATGCAGATATCTCTTGGAAGTGATGTGGTCATCCAGTCCCTCTACCTTCTGTGCTTCGGAAAGCGGAGCGAGGGTGACAACGTCACAGATCTGTGTCTGTCCTCTGGTGAACATCGCGGAGCCGTGAACTCTCGGAATGATGTCGACTTCAGCGGCAAGCGGACGGATCTGACGGATCGCACGGCCGTCGGGTCTCTTGTGCTCCCTGAGGATCATGCGGCGGACGGTCTTCTTCTGATACTGATACAGTGCGTCGCCGAGCAGGGATACCCACTCTTCATTGTCGGCGAACTTCTCAGCCAGACGGGCCTGAATCTCGTCGATGGCTTTCTCACGGGTCTGCTTGTCATCCGTGAAGACGGCCTTCTCCATCTCGTCATCCGGCACTTCCTCATGGATCGCATCCATCAGTTCCTGCGGAACTGCAGCGCTCTCATAGGTGTGCTTCGGCTTGCCTTCTTTTGCGACGATCTCGTCGAAGAATGCGATGACTTTCTTGTTGACATCATCAGCAAGATAGATGGCTTTGATCATGTCGTCTTCGGAAAGCTCGTTGGCGCCGGCCTCGATCATGATGACTTTGTCTCTGGTAGAAGCTACGGTCAGAGCGAGATCTGATACTGCCTTCTGATCATAACCCGGGTTTACAACGAACTCGCCGTTGATTCTGCCGATCTGGGTCGCCGCGCAGGGACCGTCGAACGGAATATCGGAAATTGAAGTTGCGAGGGAAGCGCCGAGCATGGCTACGACTTCCGGATCGCATGCCGGATCAACGCTCATGACCATGTTGTTCAGGGTTACGTCGTTTCTGTAATCCTTCGGGAAAAGCGGACGCATCGGACGGTCGATGACACGGGATGTCAGGATCGCATGCTCACTGGCCTTGCCCTCACGCTTGTTGAAGCCTCCCGGGAACTTGCCGACGGAGTACATCTTCTCTTCAAATTCTACAGAAAGCGGGAAGAAATCCACACCTTCTCTGGGCTCCTTGGAAGCGGTCGCGGTGCAGAGCACGGTGGTATCGCCGTAGTGCATGAATGCGCAGCCGTTGGCCTGCTTTGCGACTCTGCCGATCTCGATCTTCAGCGGACGGCCCGCGAGATCCATGGTGTAGGTCCTGTAATTGTTCTCAAGCTTCGTGGAAAATGTTTCGTTTGGTTCCATTTTTTCTCCTTTTTCTTCTTTGCTTCTCGGCGAATGCCATTCCTTGTTACACACAAACAGGGCAGGTATAAATACCCGCCCTGATCTGAACTGAATTACTTACGGAGACCAAGCTTCTCAATAAGTGCACGATAACGGTTGATGTCCTTCTTCTGCAGATAGGCAAGCAGACCTCTTCTCTGACCTACCATCTTCAGAAGTCCTCTTCTGGAATGATGATCCTTGTGGTTGGTCTTGAGATGCTCGGTGAGCTCGTTGATTCTCTCAGTAAGGATGGCTACCTGTACTTCAGGTGAACCGGTGTCTCCCTCTGTTCTCGCATACTCTTTGATAATTGCCTGTTTCTTCTCTGGTGTAATCATTGTGTGATCCTCCTGAATCATAAAAATCGCCCCGGATTAAGGAAAGGGCCGGAGTCTCCGTCTTCTGGACCCGGGGTTCTGACAACATACTGCTAAACTATAGCATATCGATACCTGATGTGCAATGAAAATCTCAGTTCCTGCTCCTCGAAAATCTCAGTTCCTGCTCTTCGAAAATCTCAGTTCTTTCTCTTCGAACGGAAATATCCGGAAAGCAGTGCCGCGCATTCTTCCCCGAGGATGCCGCTCTCGGTCTCCACCTGATGGTCAAAGCCTTTCACATGCATGAGGTCAACAACGGAACCGCAGCTTCCTGACTTGTCGCTGAGAGATCCTATCATGACGCGGTCTATTCTGGACTGGACGATGGCGCCGGCGCACATCGGGCAGGGCTCGAGCGTGACATACAGGGTGCAGCCGTTAAGCCGCCAGTCGCCGAGTGCCCTGCAGGCTTTCCTGATGGCGCTGATCTCCGCGTGGGCCATCACGCTCCTGTCCCTGTTGCGGCGGTTGTATCCCCGGGCGATGATCTGTCCGTCCCGCACGATCACGCAGCCGATCGGAACCTCGTCGATCGCCGCCGCCTTCTTCGCCTCGCGGAGTGCCGCACGCATGAATTTCTCTTTGACGGCAAGCCTGTCTGTGATGCCTAGCCTGTGGTGAACCGCCCAGGCGAATCCGTCCTCGCGGCAGGGCTTCGTGACATAGTCCGCTGCCTTTCTGCAGGAAGCTGTTCCGTTCCGCATCGCGATGCCGGTACCCGCAGCACGGATCATATCAATATCGTTGTCCGCGTCCCCGAAAGCAGCCGTCTCTTCTTTTCTGATACCGAAAATGTTCATGAGGTAGCGGATGCCGGCGGCCTTGCCTGCCTTCTCGTTCGCCATCTCGATCCTGTTCGGCACGGAGGAGGTGATGTAGATGCCCGGCACCTCATGCCTGAGCCGCTGCCGCAGTTCCTGTGTCAGCGCCGGATCACCCACCTGAAGGTCGAGACCGTCGAGGTGATTTTTGTGTTCAAGAATGAAGGATCTGATGTCCTCCACCATGATTCTGGTTGTCCTTACATATTCAATATACGCCGGGGACAGCCCGTAACGCGTCGGGCGGCGCATGTAATCCGCATAGCCGTAGGCCCTGTCGTCAATGAAGGTCTCGAAAGACACAGGATAACGGTCGGAAGGATAGTCCTCCAGTACCTTCATGATGGCTTCCACGCGGTCGGCCGGAAGGCTCACGCGGTGAACGCAGACGGCGTGACGGAAGCACCGGGCTTTATCAAAATCGCCGTTGTCGCCGAGTCTTTTTTCCGGCGCGGGCAGCCTGTAGATCGCCGCACCGTTTGAGGTGATGGCATAGCGGATTGAGGGAATCGCAAGCGCTGACGCCGGCAGCGACGTGAACACTCTCCCGCTCGCGATGGCGGAAATGACGCCCTCCGCCGCCGCATCCTCAACTGCCCTGCGATTTGCGGCGCTCACCGTATCCGCGTCATACAGGAAGGTATTGTCGAGGTCAAACGCGATCAGTTTACATGCCATTGCCATTCCTCCATATTATTTTCTGTCAGGCCATCCTGTTCGGTCGTCTCAGCAGATTCAATTGATTCACCCGGTCCAATTGCTTCACCTGGTCCAATTGATTCAGCCGATCCAATTGCTTCACCCGGCCCAACTGATTCACCCGGAACAGAACGCACGCCGTCTGCTCCTGCTTCTGATCTCCGGCAGAGACAGAAACACCAGGTTTCTCCCTTCTCATCCTTCCACTCTCTGCTGCGGTAGATGACATCCGGTGTGCCACAAAGCACGTTCAGCGCTGAAAACGATGCATCGATGCCGCTCCCCGTGTATTTGACATAGGATTCCCGTGCCGTCCAGATACGGAAGAAGCGCCGCATCACTTCCGGATCTCCGCCCTCTTCTTTTCCGGCCAGAAGGTACTGATATTCTTCCGGGTGAAAGAAACGCATTCCAATGGCAAGGCACCTGTCTGCCCCGCCCTTCATCCCGCAGCGCTGAAGATCGATGCCGACGGGCCTGTCAGAATAAGCGATAATCCAGAAATCACCGCTGTCGGTGACGGAGAAATACGGCGGACATGGACGCCCCTCTTCATCCCGAAAGTAAGGCTTTCCTTTCTCCGTCCTGTCCAGATGCGGCATGTAAGCCGTCCTGCCGAAGCAGTCTGAAAAAGACCTCCGGATGCGCTCATCACGGTCTGTTCTGTTCATACCTGAATACTGGAAAATTTCTAACATAGCCTGCTGAATACCGTAAAATGACAATGCCGGCGGAGAGAATCATTTTTTATGTGCAATCTTCCGAAATCCTATGTTCTGTCCGGATTTCCTGTGGCATCCATTATGACACGGAATAAAACAAAATGCCAGATTTCAGCGCACACTCCAAAACCAGCTGATGCCGGCACGCCCGCCCGGACGTCCAGCGTCCGTTCCGAAACGAATTTACTCACCGCGAGTCGATGCCATCAGTCGTATATCAATAATACATTATTATGTATTTTTAATTGACATATTGCGTGATGTTGTGTGTAATATTAAAGAGAGCTGAAAAGGTCTTCATGGAATCAGTGTTGAGACACATAGGCAGGAATCGGGCTCCCCATATCATTGCAGGCACAACATTTATAAGTAATAAATTTTCACGCACTACATCTTGTTGTTGAGAATTATCACTTAAAAGTAATATAATGAGGTTGAAATGAACTTCAAATCAGCATTACAGATTTTATGCAAAATCCTCGATGATGACGATTTTACCATTCATCCAAAATTCAAAGAGGAATTGTCCCATCTGCTTAATGGCACTCTGAAGGGCCAGGAAAGTGATTTTTTTAACCGTTTTATCAAGCTTCTGTCGCAGCTGAAATCACAGGGCAGAAATATCGATAAAATCGACAGTCATGAAAAGCTGAGTCATTACGGCAATGGACGATGGTATTCGCTGCATATCAGGACAAAGTATATCAATTTTCGTATGCTTATTACCTTTTCCGATGACAGCCGAATATTTCTTCTGTCATGTTTTGATGAGAAATCAGGAAAAAAGAAGACAGGATATCAACGTTATATCCCGGTTTTAAAAGCTCGATTATCCGAACTGGAGAGTGAATCAAATGAGTAATTCTAAATCATTATCTGATCTGCTGAATCTTTTCGAGAATACAGTTACGCCGGAAGAAGTGATTGCCTCAAAGCTCGATGCTCAGATTTCTTCTGCCATTACTTCTTACCGCCTTGCCAACGGGTTGAATCAGAAGCAGCTGGCTTCACTGATCGGTGTGCAGCAGAGCCTGATTTCCAGATGGGAAAGCGGGAACTGCAATTATAACATAAAAACGCTTGCGAAGATTGTAACTAAGCTAAATCTTGACTGTGACATTATCCTCCGCAATCCCGGAAATGAAAAAGGTAAGGTAACATCAATAACTTCTTATAAAAACAACAAAAACACAAAATCTTACAGCAACAAGGGTTATAGCACGTCCAGATTGTATTCGATCACGATCAAGGAGGGATAATATGCTTTCATATGTAGATGGTTTTACATGTACTGCTGACGATAATAAAGAGACGATGATCATCAGTTTTCTGCAGTCATCTCCCATCATCAGTTCTTCAGGCGAAATGGACGGAACAAAACAGGAGAACATTGCCAACGTAGTTATGACAATGACTGCAGCCAGAAATCTGGCAAAAATTATTGAACAATTAACAGTGCCCGCCAGGGACGCCGAAGGTAAGCATACTGTGTGAAAACATCAGCAAAAACCCCGGAATCCGCATCAGCTGCGGATTCCGGGGTGGTCAGATATGCTGCCGGCGGCGGGGGTCGAACCCGCACGATATTGCTATCAACGGATTTTGAGTCCGTCTCGTCTGCCAGTTCCAACACGCCGGCTTACAAACACCACTGAATTCTATCATATGGATTATTGCATTTCAAGGCACCGGGAGATTTCCGGAAGAGCGTCTCCGGCAAATTCAGTCTGATCTCCCGATAATATCACTCCACAGCTCTCTTTTCATGGTAAACTGAAAGAGGTGCAGCAACTGATTCTGCCGGATAAAATCACGGGGATCCGGCAGCTGATTTTTCCCGATAACCGGGAGAAGGAGTGGTTATGAGAAAAAAACTATGCAGTATTCTTTTATCAGTGGCGACGGCAGTTTCTCTCTGCCTTCCGGTCACTGCCCAGGCCGCAGGAAGCGGTCCTCAGGGTGTGACGGACACCACCTGGAGCAGCGCGACATTTTTCCAGTGGATGGCCAATAATTCGAGCCTGTCATCTGACGTCCGGCATGATGCACAGCAGGCATATGCCATCCTGCACGGGAACTGTCCCGCCTCTCTGCAGGCTGATGAAGTTGTCAGCTATTCAGCGCAGATGCGTCTTGTTGATCTGAGCGATGATGATTCTCCGTTCAGTCTTCTGAATCTCAGCGATACCATTGATTACATCGATTACGCCAATAAACTCAGAACGAGTGATGCGGGCGTCGATAAACTGGACGTGTCTCCCACGCTGATGGCCATGGCCGAGCTGGACGTAAACTATAATTACAAAAACCGGGGTCTGATGCATCCCGAGACATTCGATGTCGGTGAAAATCTGGCCGGCGGATATTCTTCTCCGGAATCAGCTTTTAATGCCTGGTACTGGACAGAAAAGCAGAACTACGCATCGGATCCGACATGGAACAATAATACCGGTCATTACCTCAATATCGCCAACGGTTCTTACGGAACAACCGGTTTTGCCAGCTGCTACGCCGGCATGTACGGTTCCACGATGGGACAGACGTTCGCCTTTCCGGGTGAATTTGCCTCTGTTTCCGCTGATCAGTTCCGCAGCCTGCTGAAAGAATTTTTCGGAACATTCGATATCATGTACCGTCTGTACAATCCTTCTTCCGGTGAGCATCTGTTCACCAAAGATCAGAATGAAGTGATGACACTGACGAGCAGATACTACTGGAATTATGAAGGCGTCGCATGGTACGCGCCGAAAAAATCCTCGAAGCCGGTTTACCGTCTGTTCAACCCTTCATCCGGCGAGCACCTGTACACGATGGATGCGAATGAGCGGAGAACGCTTGCTGCAGCGCCCAATAACTGGAGAGACGAAGGTATTGCGTGGTACTCGGACGGCTCTGTATCCCTGGTAAGACTGTATAATGCCAAGGCCTCCGGTTTTAAGCATCACTATTCGGGTGACTCGAACGAAATCAATACCCTGACGACCAGGAACGGATGGAAGAACGAGGGCATCGCCTGGTATGGTCTCGCAAAGTAAGTGAAACCCCGTACTGCAAGTAGTGCCACATACTGTATAAGTCCACGCGCCGCCTCTGGCATGCGACGGACTTATACAGTATGTGAAAATATGAGGGCTGCGGCATCACCCTGATGCCGCAGCCCTCTTTTTCTGTTTTCCTCAGTTTTCACCGAACATCTTCTTATATTCCGGCGTTCCATCGAGCGTTGCGAAGTAATCCTTCGGCGTCTCGGGACGGCGGATCATCTCCCAGCTTCCGTCGGTCTTCAGCAGAATCTCGGCGGACCAGAGCTTTCCGTTGTAGTTGTAACCCATGGAAAATCCATGCGCGCCGGTGTCGTGGATGAAGAGAATGTCGCCGATGTCGATTTTCGGAAGCATCCTGTCGATGGCGAACTTATCGTTGTTCTCGCAGAGGGAACCGGTCACGTCATACTTGTGATCGCACTCCTCGTTCTCCTTGCCCATGACGGTGATGTGATGGTACGCACCGTACATGGCCGGACGCATGAGGTTGCAGGCGCAGGCGTCGACACCGATGTATTCCTTGTAGATATGTTTCTGGTTGATGCAGGTCGTGACGAGGCCGCCGTACGGGCCCATCATGAATCTGCCCATCTCGGTGTAGATCGCGATATCATCCATGCCCGCGGGCTTCAGGATTTTGTTGTAAACTTCCTCGACGCCGGCTCCGATCACGCGGATATCCGCCGGCTCCTGCCACGGCTCGTAGGGGATGCCTACGCCGCCGGAAAGGTTGACGAAGACGATATGGACGCCGGTCTCCTCATGGATGCGGACGGCCAGGCGGAAAAGAATCTCTGCCAGCTTCGGGTAATATTCATTGGTCACGGCATTGCTGCAGAGGAAGGCGTGAATGCCGAACTCCTCGACGCCCTTCTCCTTCAGGATACGGAATGCCTCGAAAAGCTGCTTCTCTGTCATGCCGTACTTGGAGTCTCCGGGGTTGTCCATGATGCCGTTGGAGAGATCAAACAGTCCGCCGGGATTGAAACGACAGCACATCCTCTTCGGGAATTTTCCGACCTTTTTCTCAAACACGTCGATCGCGGTGATGTCATCGAGGTTGATGATCGCGCCGAGATCACTGGCATACTGATATTCGTTCGCCGGTGTGTCGTTGGAGGAGAACATAATGTGATCTCCGTCAAATCCCATGGCATTGGCGAGCATCAGCTCGGTCATGGAAGAGCAGTCACATCCGCAGTCATACTCGCCGAGAATGTGAATCAGCGCCGGTGTGGGCGTCGCCTTCACGGCAAAAAATTCACGGAACCCCTTATTCCATGCGAAGGCCTCTTTCACAGCCTGTGCGTTTTCTCTGATGCCCTTCTCATCATAGATGTGAAAAGGCGTCGGAATCTCCCGGATAATTTCTTCCAGTTTCTCCTTGCTGACGAAGGGAAGCTTCTTGTTTGTGCTCATCTTCTGTCCATCCTCTCTGCTACATGATTTATAATATGATAACAGTGTCAAAAGTCATCACCCACGTTGCACTTGTGCAAAAGTGGGTGAATGACTTATTGACACGCCCCTCAGCGAGGGCGTAGTGGGGTGAAGCCACAGGAGAGCCCGAGCTGAGGGAGGATCGCGAGAGCTCGTAGCGCGTAGCGATCCGGTTATTATACTTATGACATCTACGTCATAATATGGCATTTATGCCTTCATTAACCTTAACCACAGATAAATTCTCTGTTACCTGATATGCTCGTGATTGTACAGGTGATCCTGGCAGTACTCGTACGCTCCGTTGCACTTTGAGCAGTAGCGGAATTCCAGATTGGGATCATCCAGTTCGGTTCTGCCGCAGATGGTGCAGCGATGCACGGCATTGCGTTTGTCATAGCCTCTCATCCGCTGCTGATTGCCGCGCGGATTCTTCGCAGTCCCGTCACCCCGGCCGCTGTTCTGACCGTTCTGATCCCAGCCGTTATTCTGGCTGTTCTGGTTCCAGCCATTGTTCTGACCGTTCTGGTTCCAGCCGTTGTTCTGGCCGTTCTGATTCCAGCCATTGTTCTGACCGTTCTGGTTCCAGCCATTGTTCTGGCCGTTCCCGTTCCAGCCGTTGTTCTCGCCGTTCTGGTTCCAGCCATTGTTCTGCTGGTTCTGGTTCCAGCCATTGTTCTCGCCGCCAAAAGCCGTGCGGTTGATTTTTTCACCGCGGTTCTGTCCGCGCGTCGCGTTTCTGAAGTTGCGGCGCATTTTCTTCTGCTGCCTCGTGAGTCCGGGACCTTTTCTGTAAAGGAAGAAAAACAGCACCATATTCGCCGCGGAGGCGATGATCAGCGCGCCTGTCAGCACGGATCTGCCCGCGATCAGCACGTAAAGCAGATATGCCGCATAGAATACAACCAGGTACTTGGCCCTGATCGGAATCAGGAACATAAAGCGGAATTCCATATCCGGAAAGGTCAGTGCCAGTCCGAGAAATACGGAAAGCGCGATGTAATACGTTGAGAAATAAATCGCATAGAGCTCCATCTCCGCAGGGCTGACAGCGAAACCGATGAATCCCGCGATCAGCGTCAGGATCAGGCCGTTGAAGATGTAGAAGTCAAATTTAAAATCGCCCCACACATGCTCCAGCATGACGCCCTGCTGATAAATGCAGATCAGCATCAGGATGGTCCAGAAATCGATGCCGCCCGGCGGCATGAGCACCCACGTCACCAGTCTCCATACCTGTCCCCTCATGATCAGGGTCGGGGAAAAGCAGAGAATGCTGAGCGGACTGGTTCCCATGGCTTTCCCCATCAGCTCGAGGATGTAGCCTGTTACATAAGTCACAATGATGAGCGGTGTCAGATGATGAATGACATGCCGCCCGAATTTTCTTTCCAGTCGATCAAGCCAGCTCATAAAATCCTCCGATAAGAATCTGTCTTTCGTTCTCACGCAAAGGCGTACTGAACGTCATTATAAGGTGCCTGATTCTTCATTGTCAACAGAGGAACACGCCAATGAAGGCAATGTCCGGGTCTGCTGACTTCCTGTTTACCGGTTCCACGCGCGGCGGATCTGATCCAGATTCGCGGTGGTGCCGGCAAGAAGCGCATCGGCGAGGACGATGGCCGTCATGGATTCGACGACAACGACGGCACGGGGCACGATGACCGGATCATGCCGCCCTCTGATCTCGATTTCCACCTCTTCTCCGTCCCGTGTCACGGTTTTCTGCGGCTGAGCGATGGAAGGGGTCGGCTTGACGGCGCAGCGGAGAATGAGATCCGCCCCGTCGCTGATGCCGCCGAGAATGCCGCCGCCGTGGTTCGTGGTCGGCCGGATCTGTCCGTTTTCATCTGTATGGAAGCCGTCATTGTTGTCTTTTCCGCTGGATGCAGCCACACGGAACCCGTCTCCTATCTCCACGCCCTTGACGGCGCCGATGGACATCACGGCCTGTGCGAGGTCTGCGTCCAGCTTGTCAAAAACGGGATCGCCGAGGCCCGGGATCATGCCCGTCGCCACACACTCAATGACGCCGCCGGAAGAATTTTTCTCCGTCATGCACTTTTCCAGCCAGGCCGCCGCTTTTTCCGCCGCGACGGCATCCGGCATGTAGAGCGGATTTTTCTGAATCTCCTCTCTGTCGAAGGAGGAGATCTCCACCGGACCGATCGACTTTGTGTACGCCGTCACATGGATGCCGAACTGCTGCAGCAGCAGCGAAGCCACTGCCCCGGCCGCCACGCGCGCCGCCGTCTCGCGGCCTGAGGAACGGCCGCCGCCTCTGTAGTCGCGGAACCCGTACTTGACGTCAAAGCCGAAATCAGCGTGGCCCGGGCGGTACCTGTCCATGATATTGCTGTAGTCGGCGGAGTGCTGGTCGCTGTTCATGATGAGCAGTGAGATCGGTGTGCCGGTCGTTCTGCCCTCAAAGGTACCCGACATGATCTGCACCCTGTCTGACTCGTTTCGTTTCGTCGTATAGCGGCTCTGGCCCGGCTTTCTGCGGTCCAGATACGGCTGAATGTCCTCTTCTGTCAGAGGCAGTCCCGCAGGGCAGCCGTCTACCACGGCGCCTATGGCCCTGCCGTGGGACTCTCCCCAGGTTGTCACTTTGAATATTCTGCCGATTGATGATCCTGCCATGCTTATCCTCCCTGCTGTCCGTGTCCTGCATATACAATAAGCCGGGGATCCTGATCTGGGAATCCCCGGCTTAGACATATTCAGCTTCCGTTTCTGAAAATCACCGTCTCAGGCAAGTGCCTTCTTTGCGGTCTCAGCAAGCTGTGTGAAGCCTTCCTTATCGGTTACTGCCATGTCGGCAAGAACCTTGCGGTTCAGGTCTACACCGGCCTTCTTCAGGCCATACATGAACTTGCTGTAGGAAAGTCCGTTCAGTCTTGCTGCTGCGTTGATACGTGCGATCCAGAGCTGACGGAACTGTCTCTTTCTCTGCTTGCGGCCTGCATAGGATGAGGTCAGTGCACGCATAACGGACTGCTTTGCTACACGATACTGTTTGCTTCTGGCTCCTCTGTAACCCTTAGCCAGCTTCAGAACACGGTTATGTTTTTTCTTGGCGTTCAGCGCACCTTTGATTCTAGCCATTTATTTATCCTCCTTATCCCGGCAGTGCCTTATGCGTACGGCATGCATCTCTTCATCTGACGATTGTTTGTCTGATCGATAACAGTTGCTTTTCTTAAGTTTCTCTTTCTCTTCGTCGTCTTCTTCGTCAGAATGTGGCTCTTGTAAGCCTTATGTCTCACAAGCTTACCGGTTCCGGAAACTTCAAAACGTTTTGCCGCTGCGCGGCGGGTCTTCATCTTTGGCATTTTATGCTCCTCCTTACGTTATTTCTTCTTCTGTCCAAGGACAATACTCATGTTACGTCCCTCGATCTTCGCCGGCTTCTCGATGACTGCGATGTCCTCAAGCTGCTTTGCAAAATTGTCGAGGATCGGACGGCTGGCATTCATATGTGCCATCTCGCGTCCGCGGAAACGAATCGTTACCTTAACTTTGTCACCCTTCTCAAGGAACTTCCTCGCAGCTCCGATCTTCGTATTGAGATCGTTCGTATCGATGTTCGGGGTCATGCGGACCTCCTTGATCTCCACGATATGCTGCTTCCTGCGGGCTTCCTTCTGGCGGCGGGCCTGCTCATAACGATACTTTCCGTAATCAATGATCTTGCATACAGGCGGATGCGCCGTCGGCGAAACCTTGACCAGGTCGACACCGTATTCCTGCGCCTTCTGATAGGCTTCACGCGAAGACATGACGCCGAGCTGCTCACCTTCCGGTCCGATCAGCCTGACTTCCTGGTCGCGTATCTGTTCATTGATCTGTACATCGTTACCTCTGCTGTTAATTGCCTTGCCCTCCTCATTCTGTTAAGAAAAATCATCGCCCACAGAAAAGAAAAAAGTGAATGACATACGTCACCCACTCCCTTCAAACACGCAGACTCCATTCATAAGATCTGCTGTCTGTATAAACCCGAAGCACGCCTCCGTGGACAGGTGAGAGTGGAACTCTTCTTTCTTTTCAACTGTTGCATCATAGCATGAAGCCCTGATGCTGTCAAGCCCTGATTTGATCCGTCAGGGCCTGCAGCGAAATTTTCAGTTTAAGTTTTCATTCTGAGCTCTGCGCTCAGGATTCGCTCCATGTGGTTCCGTTTTCGTCGATCCACTTACCGGAGCCTTCGTTCTGGTAAGCCACGCCGTTGCTGTCAAAATAATTGCCGCTGCTGTCGGCACTGACCGTCACCGTGTTGCCGCTGCCGTCCGTCAGCGAGTAGCTTTTTGTCTCGGTTTCGGCAGCATCACCTGCGTCAGCCGACTCTTCCGTCTTCGCATCGGCTGTATCAGCGTCCGCCTTCTTCCAGCTTCCGCCCTCGGAATCGGTCCAGGTGCCGTCGCCGTTATCGGTGTAGGTCCTGCCCTCGGTGTCGACGTATTCGCCGTCGGCATTCTTTGCCGCGGTAACCTGATCGCCGCTGTCATTCTTCAGGGTCACGTCACTGGAGGTGGCGCCGGCCTTGCCATTTCCTGATGGCCTTCTGACGTGAACGCGGCATCAGGCATCAGGGTGGAATCCATCATCAGGAAGTGATCGCCGAAGGCCTGGCTCAGTGCAGAAGAATAAGAATCATAGTCCAGAACGCCTGTTTCCACCGCATTCGGATATACGCCGACGATGATGTAATTGTCCTGCTGGCTGTAGGTTGCGAGAATCTTCTGATACTGCTCGACAAGCTGTGCGGGATCATTGCCCCAGCCGCCGAAATAACCCATGCTGAGAACCGGAATTGCGTCGGTGTCATCGCGGTCGCCTCTGGAGGATTTCACATCAGCCAGATCGTCTGCGATCATCGTTTCCGTGGCATCGGTCAGTCCCGCTGCCGTATGATTCGACACATAGTTCTGTAGATCCTCGTCGCTCACGCCGGCAAGTCCCATCTGGGAAAGTGAGCCTCTGGTCTCCCATGTATTGTCCTCGACCGTCACGTTGTCGTATCCGCCGTTCTTCAGGAGCTCTTCAAACTTTGCCGGATATTTGTCCGTGTCCGCCATGCTCACATCCTGGAAGTCGTCTCCCCTGAAACTGAACATGATCTTCGGTTCAGGCGTGGGTGTCGGTGTGGCCGTAGGGGTCGGCGTAGCGGTCGGTGTCGGCGTGGCGGTCGGCGTCGGTGTGGCCGTCGGCGTCGCCTTGGCTTTCTCCGCCTCAGCCGCTGCCTCGGCATCCGCACGAAGCTTCGCGTTGGATTCACGCATCTGATAAACTCTGAATCCCAGAAATCCGACGATTCCAAGGAAAATTAACAGCATAATGATAAATAATGTTCTTCGTTTCCCGTTGCTCATTTGTGCTCCCCTCCCGTAAAATTACAGGTCATGTTTGCATACATGATGAAATAATAACACATTACCCTCTGCTTTTCCAGAATGATTCAATAATCGCTCCGACGTTCTTCACCTGTGCGGCTTCGACCCGTTCCCATTCTCTCGGGAACATGCCCCGGTATTCCTCTTTTGTGAACCGGTCATCGAGGAGAACGATGACGCCCTGGTCATCCGGTGTCCTGATCACCCGGCCCGCCGCCTGCAGCACCTTGTTCATGCCGGGATAACGGTAGGCATAGCCGAATCCGTCTTCTCCCCTGTCATCATAATATTTCTTCAGGATCTCCCGCTCGAAGCAGACCTGCGGAATGCCGGTCCCGACGATGACCGCTCCGATCAGGCGGTCTCCTGCAAGGTCAATACCCTCCGAAAAAATCCCGCCCATGACGCAGAATCCGACGAGCGTATCCTCCCGCCCGCGGCTGAATTTTTCCAGAAAGTCCTCCCGGTCCGCCTCTGTCATGGACCGTTTCTGCATGAGAATGGCGGGCGCACCGTCAAGCCCGGCGAATGCTCCGGCAACGCTCTCCATGAGCGTATAGGAGGGGAAGAAGGCCATGTAGTTTCCTCTGCGGCATGACGTCACCTCCCTGATGTACAGGGCCATCCTGCGGAACTCCTCCGGCGAACGGCGCCTGTAGCGGCTGCTCACGTCCCTTCCGATCACGACAAGACGGTTTTCCTCCGGAAAAATCGACGGAATGTACACGGCATAGTCGTCTGTCCGGCCGGACAGGAGGCTTCTGTAATACCTGACCGGAAGCAGTGTGGCGGAAAAGAAAACGGCGCTCCGGCCCCGGTCAAGGCACTGCTGGAGATTGGCCGCGGGATTCACACAGAAAAGCCTGATGCGGTAATCACTCACATCCTCCGGCGGCGCCTGCTGGCAGATCATGTAATGCTCGTCGACAAGTTCCGACATGTTCAGGAAGGCGGTGATTCTGAAATAAAACGCAAGAAGGCTCTGCCGGAATGCCGACTGCGGATCCTCCTTCAGGCCGGTGAGGACATCCTCCGCGGCACCGGAGAGATTCATCAGCGCCGTCGCCAGCACCTCCGGGAAATCCGTGGTCCCGTCCTGTGTGCAGTTTTTTCTCATCTCAAGCAACAGAAGGCTGCACCTGGCGATGCCCTTCCGCAGTTTTGCGAGGCTCTCCCGGAATTCTCCGGTCATGCCTGTGGATTTCCCGGTCATGCCTGTGGATGCCCCGGTCATGCCTGTGGATTTCCCGGTCATGCCTGTGGATGCTCCGGTCATCCCTGTAGATTTCCCGGTCATGCCTGTGGATGCTCCGGCAGCCTGTCCGCTGTCCTTCCCTGTGAATTTCTTCACCTCTCCCGACATGTTCAGAAACTCCCGCCGCGTCAGGTCCGCACTGAACATATCTCTGCCCCGCTCCACAAGGTTATGTGCCTCATCGATCAGGAACACGTAATCGTCCTTCCGGCTTCCTTCACCGAAAAACCGCTTCAGTCTGGCGTTCGGGTCGAAGACATAATTGTAGTCGCAGATCACCACATCCGCAAAATCCGCAAGGTCGAGCTGAAGCTCATGCGGGCAGACGTTCCATTTTTCCGCCTGTGCGAGAACCGCCTCACGGCTGAAATCATCCTGCTCCGTGATCATCTCGTACAGAGCTTCATTCACCCGGTCAAAATGTCCCTTCGCCCTCGGGCAGGCGGCCGGCCGGCAGTCGCAGACCTCGAGGGGACAGATTTTTTCCTTCGCGGTCAGGGAGAGCGACTTGCACGAAAGCCCACAGCTTCTCAGGATGTGAAGCGCCTCCTGCGCCACCGTTCCCGTCACCGTCCGGGCCGTCAGATAAAAAATCTTCACGGCGACGCCCTCGCCGAGTGCTCTGACAGCCGGAAACAGTACGGACATGGTCTTCCCTGTGCCGGTCGGCGCCTCGACAAAGAGCTGCTTTCGTCTGAGGATTGTCCGGTAGACATCGGCCGTCAGCTCCCGCTGCCCTTTACGGTAGACAAACGGGAATTCCAGATCCTTCATGGATTCATCTCTGAGTCCGTCCCAGCGCACGCGGAACTCGATCCACTTCCGGCAGGAATCCAGCAGATCCGAAAACCAGAGGTCCAGTTCCTCCTGCGTATACGATTCGCTGAACCGGCGGATGTGCTCCGTTTCCAGATTCACATAGGTCATGCAGACGGAAATCTCCGGAAGATTCTGCTGACTCGCCGTGATAAAGGCGTAGCACTTCGCCTGTGCGAGATGAACGGGCACCGGTTCTTCCATCTTCGATACATCCGCATATACGCCCTTGATCTCCTCGATGGTAACTTTCGAGGGCGTCCTCTTTTCCTGATTTTCCTGTTTTTCCTTTTTCCCCTGTTTTCCTTTCTTCCCTTTTTTTGCCTTTTCTCCGCTCTTTCTGCTGCTTTTTCCACCGGTGCCGTCCGTTCCTTCCCGAGGCGACGTAAGGATGGCGCCTCCGCTGTCCTGACGCGCCGCCGGATTTCTGTCTGCAGCATTCTTACGCTCCGCCGGATTCCCATCCGCATCGTCCTGATACTCTGTCAGGATGCCGTCCGCGCGTCCCTCTATGACGAGCGTGAAATTCTCATATTCCTTCTCATAACGAAGAGGGACCTCAGGCTGATAGCCTGTGCCCCTCTTCTTCTGCAGTTTCCGGTGCACGCGCCCGCCGGCGAGCATGGCCCTGCGGTCAGCCCAGCCGCCGCGGCTGCCGTCGATATCTCCGCTCCGAAGCAGAAATTCGACGAGTCCGCGCACGGAAACTTTTATGATTCGTTTTTCTGTCTGTTTCTCATTACTGCTCAACGTACTGCCCGCCATTTTTTCTCAGCGTCACGCCTCAGGCGGCCGTATCCTCTGAGCCGCCGGTACTGTCACCTGCTGACGAAGGGTTCTCCGTGGTTCCGCTGCCGGATGTGGCACTGCCTGTGCCGGAGCCGGAAGATGTACTGCCGCTGCCCGAGCCCGAAGACGTACTGACGCTGCCGGAACCTGCGGATGTACCGCCGCCGGATTCTGTGGAAGTACCGCTTCCCGAAGATGTGCCTCCGCCGGTTTCACCGCCCGCCGAAGGCTGCTCCGTGCCCCCTGAGCCGGAAGATGTACTGCTGCTGCCCGAGTCCGAAGACGTACTGCTGCCGGTATCGGAACCCGATGGTTTGCCGCCATTGTTCTTTGCTGCCTCTTCCTCCTGACGCGCCTTTTCTCCGTTCTGCGGGAGCATGGCAAGCGCGGAAAGCACCCTGCCGGTCTTCTTTTCCGCGCTGTCCCAGTCGACACCTGCCGGTACACTGGCTCTGCCGTAAATCTCAAAGCACTGTCCGTAAGATGTCTCTCCGCTGGTGAAAGACGGTCCGGAATCTACGGCGACGCCGTCCTTCGTCGTGCGGATCTTCAGTCCGAAATTCTCCTCGATGGTTCCCCAGTCCTGATACGTGCCCCAGGTAACCTCCGAGTCTCCGACGGCCACCTTCACATTGTCAAAGGTGGCATCGATGGTATCCCCGTCATGCTTGCAGCTTCCCTCCACCTGCATGATGAAGGTACGCCCCATCCGGGCATCCTGACTCCCGAGCTTATGGCCGTTTACGTAATAAGTGACAACATTGTTTTTCCACGTGAGCTGCAGATGATAGGTGTTTCCGACCTCCGGAATGATGCCGATCTCCTCGCCGGTATAAAAAGTATATCTCGGTGCGGTCTGCCCGCTGCCGTCGACATTCTCAAGAAGATAGGCCGTATGGTTGATCGCTCTGCCGTTGACATCCATGCCGTTATCATACTGGATGCCGAAGGACACGGCGTTGTAATCCGGATTATTGGTGTGAAGCACGATTTTTGCGTGGTAGCCGTCCCCGGTGCCGTTGAGGGTGACATCGGAGGATATCGACGCGTAAAAATCGCCGGCGTCGGTCTTCTCGCTGTCTGTCAGATGATACCCGCTTTTCTCGGAAGCGGCATAGAAGGCGATGCCCTCATCTTTCCAGTGATAGCGTGAAATCAGCGAGCCCTTCTCCGCCTCATCCAGTGTGTTCAGATGGGCGTCGACGCCTTTTCCGAATCTGTTGAACAGCCGGTAAACCGGAACTCTTTTCTGATCGTCGGAATACCATGCCACGCCTTCATCCTTCCACTGATGTTCGGACGTCAGGACCTTCTTTTCGTGGCTGTCCATCGTATACAGATGCTCACCCGTCTCCGGGTTGAAAACGCGGTACACCGGTCTGGACGATGACGCCGGAGAATACCATGCGATGCCCTCAAAATTCCAGATCCGGCTTCCCCGGAGCACATTTTTCTCGTTGACATCCTTCGTATACAGATGCTCCCCGGTCTTCCTGTTATACATCCGGTACAGCGGAATAAAATCCGTTGCCGCACTGACACTGGCCGCTGACCCGCGGACAAAAGCGCCCGCAGAAATCAGGACAGCCGCTGCCAGAAGGACTGCCCTGATCACCGCCATCAGGCCGGAACATTCCTGACCCGCTCTTCTCAAGATATACTCCTCCCCTGTTACCTTTTATCTGACGTCTTCACATCACGCTGAAGCACCGCCGTTTCAGCAGCAGAATCACTGCTGATTCCTCAGACGACAGGCTTCTTCCTTACTTCTCAGGCTGTTTTCCTTCCGGATGACAGCTTCTGCTTCGCTTCTCAGGCTGTTTCCCTGCCGGATGACAGCTTCTGCTTCGCTTCTCAGGCAGTTTTCCCGCCTGATTACAGCTTCAGGATCGCCTCCGCCGCTTTCTCCACAAACGTGTTGTTGACGGCGGCAAAATCGCCCTGATCGGCTGCTTTTACATAATCCTGCCGGATCGGAATCCTGCCGAGCACCGGCACCTTCAGGTCCGCCGCGATCTCATCAATGTGGCTTTCACCGAAGACGCTGATTTTTTCGCCGCAGTGCGGGCATTCCATGTAGCTGTAGTTCTCGATCAGGCCCAGCACAGGAACATTCATCATGTTCGCCATGTTGTATGCCTTGGTGACGATCATGCGGACAAGGTCCTGAGGCGACGTCACGATGACGGATCCGTCGACCGGAAGGGACTGGAAGACCGTCAGCGGCACATCACCGGTTCCCGGCGGCATATCCACAAGAAGAAAATCCAGCGGTCCCCAGATCACATCCGTGTAAAACTGCTTTACCATATTGGCGATGATCGGTCCGCGCCAGATGACCGGCTGCTCCTCATCCTGAAGAAGCAGGTTCGTCGACATGATCTCAATGCCGTTTGCTGCCGTCGGCGGATAAATGCCGTTGCCGTCAGACTCGGCCGGTCCCTTTACGCCGTACATCTTCGGGATGGAAGGTCCTGTCACATCCGCATCCAGAATGCCGACACTGTGTCCGGAAAGCGCCAGTGCATTCGCCAGAGAGGCCGTCACCATGGACTTGCCGACGCCGCCCTTGCCGCTCACTACTGCGATCACATGCCCGATGTTGGAAAAAGCATTCTCCTCCACACGGAAATCAGGGGTTTCTTCTTCCCCGCCCTGCTGTACATTTCTGTTATCCTCTGCCACTTTATTTCCTCCTTATCTGTATCTGTGTATTCTGCCCGTTGTATTCTGCCCGTTTTCAGGTTCTGCTGTTTCTTTTAAGCGTTTCGGTCTTACGCTGCCGGCCCGTCCTGAAGATACAGCAGAATTACTTTCCATGCTTCTTTCAGCCGGTCCAGACGCCATGCCGCATTTGCCGGACTGGTTGACGGCAGTTTCACCGCTCTCCTCCCGGTTGCAGGCTCCAGGTATTTACCGTACAGCCGGTAAGACGTTCCGCCGTTGCAGAAAATCGCCCGGATATCCGCTGCTTCCAGAACCGGCGTCAGGTCATTCGGCACCACATCGCGGATACTGCTGTCGCTCGATCCCGTGATCGTACAGCTGTGAATGGTATCCCAGAGCGCAATGTGCGAGGCGTGAAGAAAGTTCTTTTTCTCTTCCACGGTTTCCGGCACGGCGCTGCCTGTGATTCCTGCCAGCACCTTCCAGAAACGGTTCTGCGGATGCGCGTAGAAAAACTGCTGTTCTCTCGATTTTACCGACGGAAAGCTGCCCAGGATCAGTATCCGGGAATCCCTGTCATACAGCGCCGGAATCGGATGTACCACCTTCTCTGAGGGCGTCATGTGCCTGCCTCCCGGTCTGCCTTCTGCTGCCCGGTTTTCTCTTCCTGCTCCGTGTCCGGCCGGTCTTCCTGACTGCCTTCTTTTACGGCTTTTTCTGCCGCTTCCTTCCCGGCTTCCCCGGCGGCTTCTTCTGCTGCTTCCTTCTGAGCTTCCTCAGCGGCTTCTTCTGCCGCTTCCTTCTCAGCCTCCCTGACGGCCTCTTCCTCCGTCCTGTCGCTTTTCAGCATGCGTCGGAAGTCTTCTTCTGTTTCGCCCTCGATCGGATCCTCGTCAAGTTTCAGGATGACGTAGAAGCCTCTCGGCGTGGTACGGACATCCACCACTTCTC
Organism: uncultured Eubacteriales bacterium; assembly: GCA_900319355.1. Taxonomy (GTDB): domain Bacteria; phylum Bacillota; class Clostridia; order Lachnospirales; family Lachnospiraceae; genus Bilifractor. Next base: position 25,046 of record ONOC01000036.1, read on the forward strand.
CCTCGCGGGAGCTGATCCTCTCATAGGGTTCATAATTCCTGCTCATCGCCACTGCCGGCGTAATCGTATAATAATAGGACATGGGAAGCTGTGACTCGGTAAACTTCACCAGATCCCCCGTATGGACGAGATTCTCCCGTTCCATTTTAAACTCAGCGTATCTCATAAGCTGCTCAGTCCCTTCTTCCGTCCGCCGCAGATCTGAATCATGCTGTTCAGCTCCGGTAATGCCGGCTGAATGCGTCGTTTATTATAAGCTATACTCCGCCTTCTTTGCAACCGCGCGGCATCCTCCGATGTTGGACATGGCAGAGAGAAAACTCGCCCAGATGAGTTTCTTACCAATATCAATCCCATATAAATTCTAAAAAACAGGAGGCGCACCGGCGCCTCCTGCTCACGTATTTCATGCATTTCATCTCTCCGCCGCTTCCTGCCGCGGATGAATCTGCTTCCGTCATTACTTCACCTTGAACTGCCGTACCAGCTGCTCGAGATCGGAAGCCAGGTCGGAAAGTTCCTTGCTGGATGCCGCACTCTCCTCGGAAGAAGCTGCATTCGTCTGAACAACTGAGGAAATCTGATCGATCTGTTCCTTGATTCTCGCCACATCCTGTGCCTGAGACTGTGAAGAGCGGTCGATTTCGTCGATCAGTTCCAGTGCCTCTCTGGTGATGGCAGCACTTCTGTCCAGCGTCTTCTCCGTGCGGTCTGCGATCTGAGAACCTGTCTCCACGGACTTGACTGTCTCCTCAATAAGCGCTGTGGTATTGTTCGCCGCATCGGCTGACTTGCCGGCCAGATTCTTGACTTCATCCGCAACGACAGCAAAGCCCTTGCCGGCCGCACCGGCTCTTGCCGCTTCTACCGCCGCATTCAGTGCCAGAATATTGGTCTGGAAAGCGATATCGTCAATGATCTTGATGATCTCGGAAATCTGTGAAGACTTATCGGAGATATCCTTCATGGCTGTGAGCATCTGACTCATTTCCTGGCTGCTGTTCTGAAGTTCGGTACCGGCCTCCTGTGCCTTGCCGTGAGCGGCCTTTGCATTTTCGGCGTTCTTATTGATCTGATCCGCCATCTTCGTCATCGTATCGGACAGCGACTCAATCGAACCTGCCTGCTCCGTAGCACCCTGGGAAAGAGACTGCGCACCACTGGAAACCTGTGACGCACCTCTGTCCACCCTGGATGCGGACTCGCTGATCGACTTCATCGTTGCATTGTTTCTGTCTCTCAGCGTTGTGATGCTCTCCTCGAGATTTTTGAAATCTCCGATATAATCGAGCTTCATCTCCGCAGTCAGGTCGCCGCCGGAGATTTTTGCGAGAACGTCGCTCATCTCCGAAATATAGGACCTGAACTTGCTGGCCGCATCGTTAAACGCATTCTCCATCTGGGCGACTTCATCCTGTCCCTTCGCATCCAGGTGAATGGACAGATCGCCTTTCGCCAGCTGATCGGCCGCGCCCCTGACATCATTCAGAGACTTCGCCAGGCCGCCGCTGATTTTATTGGCCATCAGGATGGCAAAAATCAGCAGGACAACAATAATAATGATAACCGGAATCAGGATCGATCTGATGCAGCTGTCAATTATGGTGCTGATACTGTCCTGCTTTACGCCCGCGAAATAAGCTCCGATGATATTTCCTGATTTGTCAGTGCACGGTCTGTAACAGGTCGCATAATCCGTTCCGAAGAGATTCAGCTCACCATAATACTCTTTCCCTGCGTTCATGGCCTGATAGACATCAGACCCGGCATCCAGTTTTGTATTTACGGCGTAATTTCCTTTCTCATCCTTCACACTGGAGAGAACTCTGACAAAATCACTGCCCTGCTTTGCGAAAAGGGTAAAAACAGCATCTCCCTTTTCAGACAGATCCACCATCAGCTGATTGTCGTTCCCGATGGTGAAGCCATGGGGATCCGTGAGCGTCCCGTCTTCCGACACTTTGAGGCTGCCGTATTTCGTCTCAACAACCGACTGCAGCATGGTGGCACTGTTGCCGGTCATGACGGTGACAAATGAATTGTCGATCGATCTGATGCATGCGGTAAGCCCGACACCCATGATGACCGCAATAACGATAAATACCAGCAGAATAATGTAAGTACGGATCCTTGTCTTAATACTCTTTGACTTTGACTTCATGATTCAACCTTCCCGAAAATGTAAAATAATCAGTTTTACATATCTATCGGCAGAATCGCCGCAGGTGATAAGGAATGGATGAGGAAAGGATAAAAAACCGGCCGCCTGTGATCCCCGCCGCCTGTGATCCCCGCCGCGGAAGATCAGTGGTGGAACAGACGGATACCCGTGAAGGCCATGATCATATCATATTTGTCACAGCACTCGATGACCGCATCATCGCGGATGGAGCCACCCGGCTCAGCCACATACTGAACACCGGACTTCTTTGCGCGTTCGATGTTGTCGGAGAACGGGAAGAACGCATCGGACCCCAGGGTCACGCCGGTGTTCTTCGCGATCCACGCCTTTTTCTCCTCGGCGGTAAACGGTTCCGGCTTTTCCGTAAATACCTTCTGCCACTCGCCGTCACGGAGCACATCTTCATATTCATCTCCGATGTAGACATCGATGGCGTTGTCGCGGTCGGCTCTGTGAATGCCTTCTTTAAACGGCAGGTTCAGCACCTTCGGGCACTGACGCTTCCACCAGTTGTCCGCCTTCTGACCTGCGAGCCGCACGCAGTGCACACGGGACTGCTGGCCGGCGCCGACACCGATGGCCTGACCGTCCTTTACGTAGCAGACAGAGTTGGACTGCGTATACTTCAGCGTAATCATCGCGATCTTCATATCGCGGAGCGCTTCTGCCGGCAGGTTTCTGTTCTTTGTCACGATATTAGCGAACATCTCGTCATTGATATCCAGCTCCTGGCGTCCCTGCTCGAAGGTAATGCCGAAGATCTGGCGTCTCTCGATCGGATCCGGACGGTATGCCGGATCAATCTGAAGAATGACGTAATTTCCCTTTTTCTTCTGCTTCAGGATCTCCAGCGCTTCGTCGGTGTAACCCGGCGCAATCATGCCGTCGGAAACCTCACGTTTGATCACGGATGCCGTACTCGCGTCGCAGACGTCGGAAAGGGAGATAAAATCGCCGAAGGAAGACATTCTGTCTGCGCCTCTTGCTCTGACATAGGCGGAAGCCAGCGGAGAAAGCTCCGGCATATCA
>ONOC01000031.1 GCA_900319355.1 uncultured Eubacteriales bacterium
CACTCTTTGCCAGCCACTGTCACACATGGAGACTTCCAGCCTCGACACGCTCTCGCTTGTCCTCGGCGTAGCGGTGATAACTTCGTCCTTCGCTACGCTCGGACTCATTAACCACCGACGCCTGCGGAGGTCTCGGCCTGGGAGTCTCCATGTGTTCCGTGGCTCTGGCGTACGTCTGGACTGTAACCCGGACCGATAGCTGTCCGGGCGGTTCTGCGGAACGCGCCTGCTGACGCAGGCTTGAACGGGTCCTCGCGCTTTTCGCCTTTCAGGTTCGACTGACCGGGAGATACATCGGCTCTGTGAAGTCGCTCAAAGGGTGATGCATACGACGTCCGCCGTCGCACTGAGATAACGGGCGAACGCGCTGTCCCGGCCTCCTCATGGCTGGTACTCGTATCTGGATACGGCGTTGCCGCTGTCCGTCCCGGATTCATCCGTGCCGGCGCTGTCCGTATCTCCGCAGCCGGTATCCGTGCCGTCTGTGCCGGTACCGTCCGTGCCGTATCCCGACGCGTCATCCGTGCCGTAGGCATCTGTGCCGTCCGTACCGTAGGTATCGCCGGTTCCCGTGCCGTCTGTGCCGTATCCCGACGCGTCCGTGCCGTAGGCATCTGTGCCGTCCGCACCGTAGGTATCACCGGCTCCCGTGCTGTCCGTGCCGTACCCGGATGCATCATTCGTACCGTAAGATATGGTGCCGTCTGTGCCGGAGGCATTCTCCGTTCCCGTACTGTCTGTCCCGGAGGCGTCAGCTGAATCTGCGCCGGAGGCCTCCGATGTGCTGTCGGTTCCGGTTTCCTCATCCTGATCAAAGATGATATTGACTGTATCCTCAGAGAAGTTCTCCAGGTGGAGGGTTCCCTTCATGCCGGAAAGCTGCGGGAGAATCGCCGCTGCCCGGGACATTTTTTCTTCCAGCAGCGTATCCTGCCCGATGTCAATGAGAATGTCTCCGTAATGAAGAACAAACTGATTTCCGTTCTGAATTTCAATGCTGTCCGGAATGATATCCAGCTTGCTGACGATCTTTGTGATGGCCAGCAGCGTAGAAAAAACGCCGGGATCCGCCGGTGCGATCACGGCGCCGACAGAAAGCTTTGCATCCGTAAGGCCTTTTACCTCTGTCACATCCGTAAGCGCCGGATGGAATTCCGTATCGGAGGTATGTACCATGTCCGCCTGAAGCGCGCCGGCAGCCGCCGAAGCCGCACTGACGTTCTGATCTGCGGTACCATTTTCCGTGGCGGCTCCCGGGCTGCTATTCCCGGTCGTCTGACCCGCAGATGCTGCACTCACCGCCCGACCCGCTGATGCCGCACTCACCGTCTGATCCGCTGATACCGTACTCTCCGTCTGATCCGGCGTGGCCGCACCTGTCACCTGATCCGATGACGCTGCACTCACTGTCTGATCCGGCGATGATGTGTTTACCGCCTGATCCGCCGTGGCCGTGCCGTCTGAGGCCGTGCCGCTGCCGGTGCCGGCAGGAAACGCCTCAAGTACGTATCCCTTCGCGTCAAAATAGTAATCATAGCCGTCCTGTCTCACATATCCGATCGGATTGTTTTCATTGACCTGAAGCGTCACACGATTATGAGCATCATATGCGATCTCAATAGATCTGACAAAAGGCGCATTTTCCGGCTGAACGGTCTTCACAAATCTGGTGAGATAGATGGAATTTCTGCTTGCAAAGTCTGTGAACACCATCTCACGGATCTCATCGGCCGTATACCTCGTATTTCCCACCACGGACGCATTCTGATCCGGCACATAGAAGACACCGAGAAAAATCAGCACAGCCGCCGCCACTGTCCCGAGGACAGCGAGCACGCGGATACCGATCCTTTTCAGTTTTTTTCTGTCCGTATGTTTCTTCATTATTTTCGTCATTCCGCGCTTTCAGAAAAGCTTATGATCCGGAGTCCGCCAGTTTCCTGACATAATCCTTGAACATCTCGCCGCGCTGCTCGTAGTTGTCGAACTGACCCCAGCTTGCGCAGGCGGGAGAAAGGAGAACCGCATCGCCCGGCACCGCGTGCGCTGCGCACGCCTTCACAGCCTGTTCCAGATTGTCGAAAAATTCAATATTTTCCTTCGGAAAACCGCAGCGAACCGCCGTCTCTGCGATCTGCTCCTTTGTCTGTCCGATCAGCGCAAAATACTTCACCTTTCCGTCAAAGGCATGGATCCAGCTGTCAAAGGAAAGCTGCTTGTCAAAGCCGCCGCCGATCAGGCAGGTCGGCCGGTTCATGGCCTGAATGCCCTTGATGGCCGCGTCCGGATTGGTGCCCTTGGAATCGTTGTAATATCTGACGCCGTTGATTTCCGTCACATACTCGATCCTGTGCTCCACACCCGGGAACGCATAGGCCGTCTTCCGGATACTCTCGACAGGCACGCCCGCATGGTATGCCATCGCTGCCGCGACCATCACATTTTCATAATTGTGCAGGCCCAGAATCTGCAGTTTCGAGGTATCGAGCACATCCGTGACCTGATTTCCGTCACTGATGCGGATCATCGTGCCGTCCAGGTAAATTCCCTTCTGAAGCACCCTTCTGCTGGAAAAATAAACGACAGGCACGCTGGTCTTCTCCCCGAATTCACGGAGTACGCTGTCCTCGTAATTAAGCACGCAGATATCCTCTGAAGTCTGATTCTCTGCGATTCTTTCCTTGCAGCGGATATATTCTTCCATCGTGTGATGACGGTTCAGATGATCCTCGGTGATATTGGTGATCGCCGAAGCCGCCGGATGAAATGTGTCGATCGTCTCGAGCTGAAAACTGCTGCACTCAATGACCGTCCATGCCCTGTCCGTCTGATCAGATGCCACATCCGTATAAGGTGTGCCGATGTTGCCGACCACGTAGACTTCCGGGAAATAATTCTTCATCATTTCGCCGAGCAGCGTCACCGTCGTGGTCTTGCCATTTGTTCCGGTCACCGCGAGGATTTTTCCCTTTCCGACGCGATACGCCAGCTCGATCTCACTCCAGACCGGAATATGCTTCTTTCTGAAGTTTTCAACCACCGGGATGTCGCAGGGCACGCCCGGACTCATCACAACCGCATCGAGCTTTCCGTACAGATCCTCAGGGAACTCTCCTGCAATCACCTGAATGTCCGCTCCGGCTCTTGCTTTTACGGCCTCTTTGTCGATATCGGCCTTGCCGTCATAGATCACCGGTACGGCACCCGTCTTCAGAAGAAGCTTTGCCGCGCCGATACCGCTTTTACCGGAACCGAATACCAGAATTTTTCTGCCCTTTAACTCCATGATTTTATCCTCCTGTCAGGCTGTCCGTCAGCTGACCCCTCTTCTGTCAGACTGTCCGTCAGCCGGCATCATCTTCTGTCAGCCGATCTTTGCGGCAAGAAAACAGAGAAGAATCGTCAGAATGGTGAATCTCGTCACAATCTGAGGTTCGGACCATCCGGACAGTTCAAAATGATGATGAATCGGTGTCATTTTGAAAAATCTCTTCCCGTGCGTCGCTTTGAAGTAGGTGACCTGAATCACGACAGAGACAAGTTCAATCGCATAGATAAAGCCGATGATGGGAATGTACAGCGGCATCCGCATCATATAGGCGCTGCCGGCAACAAAGCCTCCCAGTGCCAGCGACCCGGTATCGCCCATGAAGATTTTTGCAGGGTTGGCATTAAAAAGAAGGAATCCCAGAAGTGACCCGGTGACCGCGAGCGTGATCGGGGTGATCCCGCCCTGCATCCACACCGACATGCAGGTGAAAAAAATCGCCACGACAGCCGTCACCGATGAGGCGAGCCCGTCCACGCCGTCCGTGAAATTCACGCCGTTGACCGTCGCGAGTATCACGAGAAAGGCGAAGACAATCTCGAACCAGCGCGGCCACACGATGTAGGCGCCGGTATGGAAGGGAACGATCATGTCCAGTGAATAACCGAACCTGCTGGTCAGCACCCAGAGAAAGAGCGCCGTCACGACGATCTCCAGCGCCAGCTTCTGTTTCGGATACAGGCCGTCAGACCGGTGCAGGACGACCTTCAGAAAGTCATCCAGAAATCCGATGATACCGAACCCGAAGGTCAGAATCGCCACCGGAATGATCGCGATTTTTGTTCTCATATAGATCAGCGTAACGACAAGAATACCCAGCAGAATGGCGATGCCGCCCATGGTCGGGGTGCCCGCTTTTTTCAGGTGGGATTTCACGCCCTCGACTCTCTCCGTCTGATCAACCTTCTTCTTCGTCAGAAACGGGACGAGAAATCCGGTTGCGACTGCAGTCACGCCGAAGGAAATAAAAAGCGGAAAAAAATCGGTCCAGCTCATACATGCCTCCTAGTAAGAATATTGTTCAGCGTCTTCATTCGTATAACCGTCGCTGAAATAGTTGTTGGTATCCACGCTGCCGTCCGAAGCATCCTGCTCCTCCGAAAGCGAAGGCAGATCCGATCCGTCCGAGGCGGTATCCTGTGTGGTGTCCTGATACATATAGCTGTTCTCCGTATCGGAGATATTGTCCAGTTTTGTCTTCGCACCGGACTGCTGTGCGGCAGAAGAACTTTCCTCCGAGCTGTCCAGATAGCCGTTGCCGTTTGCATCGACCGCCGACGCATCCGTGTCACCCACACCGTCACCGTCCGTATCCACCAGTCCGTTATCCGCAAGCTCCACCTTCTGAAGTCCGGAACCGGTCACGTTGAAGGAGCCGACCTGCTGCGTGCCGTTTAAAGTAATACCGTTTTCAGCTGTTGTATACTGCCGGCTGATCAGGCCGCCGTTGGTGGCCAGTGTCGTATCGATATCATCCAGCGTATAACCGTCCTCATCCGGAAAGATATCCAGGTAAGGAAGAAGCTCGACCATGATATTTCTGGCGATACTCATCGCATAGATGGTTGTCTCCTGCGCATCCGTGTTCGGCTCGTCGACCGTCACATAGAGAACCACCTTCGGGTCATTCAGCGGTGCGAAATTGACAAAGGAAAGCACGTAATTGCCGTTGCCGCGGGGCAGCTTCTCAGCCGTTCCCGTCTTGCCGCCCATCGTGTAGCCGGGGATTTTTGCAATGTAACCGGTTCCGTCGGACTGCATAACGGCGCCCATCACCTCGCGGATATCGGCGCTGACTTCCTCCGAATTGGTTCTGCGCTCCAGCACCGGATCAATGGTCTGTACAACCGCTCCGTTCGCATCCGTGATCTGCTTCACCACGTGTGGCCTGTAATAATAACCGCCGTTGATTGCCGCGCAGATGGCGGAGGCTTCCTGGATAATGGTCGCGGTAAAGCCCTGTCCGAAGGATGACGTGGCAAGCTCGACGGGGCCCATGGTCTCGTCATCAAAAATCAGTCCCGTCGCTTCACCGGGCAGATCAATGCCGGTCTTCATGCCGTAGCCGAAAGTCTGCTGATACCTGAGGAAGTCATCCTCACCCATCTTTGAAGCGATCTGCATGAGAGAGGCATTACATGATTTCTTGATGGCATCCACCAGCGTGATTTCACCGTGAACGCCCTCGCAGGCGATGTACTTATCCGCGACCTGCTCACCGCCTTCACAGTTGAACTCGGTGTCCATATCAATAGCGCCGTCAGACAGCGCCGATGCCGCCGTGACCGGCTTGAAAACGGATCCCAGCTCATAGGCGTCGGAAATACAGTAATTCGCCCAGATCGCATTCAGGTTATTCAGCATATCCTCATCGGACATGTTGTTTATTTCCTTCTGCGTGTAAAACTGTGTGAGATCGCGGGGATTATTAAGATCATACCAGCGGTCGGAATCCATGCCCAGAATTTCCCCGGTATCCGGATCCATCGCCACCACGCCGATGTTGAGCGCGCCGTTGGTCTTGTTGTCATCGGTGGCCATCTCATTTTCAAAGTTCTCCAGCGCATTCCGGATAATCTGCTGCACGTTCGCATCGATCGTAGACACCACGTTGCAGCCGTCGGAAGCAGGTATGATCGTCTGCTGAACATCAGAATCCGAATTGAAATAGCCGTACTCTCTTCCGTCCGTTCCGTTCAGAATATCTGAATAATATCCCTCGATACCCCAGTCGGCGGTTGTACCGTCATACGTGAACCCGATGGTATCGCAGGCCAGCGATTTCAGCGGATAGGTACGGACGTAGTCCTCCTCGAACCAGACGCCCTTCACATTTTCGCGCGCCTTCTGCTCATCCGCGGAAAGTTTGCCAAAATCATCGCCCGTGGTGTCCGTATAGGCCTCGAACTTCTGCTTGTCATCAATGGAAATTCCCTTCTTCAGGATGACATACTGACTGTTTTTTGTCTCATCATCCGTCAGTTTCTGGCGGATCTCAGCCTCGTTGAGGCCGAGCACGGAAACAAGAGCCTTGACGGTCGGTTCCAGATATTTCTGATCCTTCGTGCCGTCAAGCTCCTCCACCTCTGTGTTGACTACTTTGCAGTCCAGAATGACGTTGTAAACCTTCTCACTTGTGGCCAGGATGGTTCCGTTTCTGTCGGTGATATCACCCCTGCGGCATTTGATCGTGCGGCTCTCATACTGCTGCTGCTCCTGGCTCATCACGATCCGGCTGTATTTCTCGCCCTCAGAGGCGTTAATGTAGGTGATCCTGCAGGCCAGTGCGATCATAACGCCGACCACGGCAAGAAACATGAAAATCAGTTTCTTTCTGGTTCGGCTCCCGCCCTTCCGGGCAAGCATTTTTTCCTCGCGTCTGTCGTTTGCTTCCTTTTCCCGGCGCTTCTTTATTTCTCTGCGTTTTCTGCTGAGTTCATCCAAGGCTGACTGATCTCCTCAAACTGTGCTGCTTCCGCGTTGACTGATCCCCTCAAACTGTACTGCTTCCGCAAACAATCGACGTATTATACCATACTCCCGCGTATCAGGTCAAAAAAACCGGGGCTGCCTCAGCTTCCTGCGACCGCCCCGTAAAACCTCTATCGAAAAAAAGTAAGATTCCTGTAAATTAGTTGTTGCCGTCTATATCCGTAAACTGACGTACATAACTCTCATCATTCGCATCATAATAGCGGATCTGAGATTCTGTCGCGTAGTGCAAATTCAAAGTCGTAAGTGCCGTCTGTCTCACGTCATCCATAGATACTGACGCGAGTGCGGATTTGTAAAGCGCATCATTGTCCGTTGTGAGCTTGCTCAGATCATTCTGCATGGCTGCGATCGTCTCGTTCTGGTTGATCAGTTCTGATCTCAGCTGCAGATAATGGATGCAGAAATATACGGACGCGATGCATACAGCAGTGAGAAACAGAATGTAGCCGATACCCACGTTCATCGCGCGTTCCCGGTTCTCTCTTGTCCTTCTGCTGACCTGCCTCTTTTTCCGGGGCCTTTCTACTTCCTCTGTCTCTTCATCCAGACGGCGCACTGCATTGCCGTCTTCGTAAGTATCAAGCCTTATGGCCCTTCCTCTGTTGCTGTTTCCGGCTCCTGCATAAGTTCTCCGCATCCCGCTGCCGGACGCGGCGGATGCTCTGTATACCGTTCTCTGTGAATTTACCCTTCGATGTCCTGCGCTGATCTGTCTGCGTGCTGCCATTGCTCTCTCCTGGGACGCAAACCATATTCCCGCTCGAATACCCTGAGCTTCGCGCTCTTTGAACGGGGATTTTCGTCCTGCTCCTTTTCTCCAGGGATTACCGGTTTCTTTGTAACGACGTGTCCCGTCGGTATTCTGCCGCACACGCAGACCGGAAACTGCGGCGGACAGATGCATGGATCCTCATTTCTCCTGAAAGCATCCTTTACGATCCTGTCTTCCAGTGAATGGAAGGTGATGACGCAGATGCGTCCGTGATCATTAAGATGCGCTATCATACTGTCAAGTGAATCCTTCAGGGCATCCAGTTCTCCGTTGACTTCGATCCGGATCGCCTGAAATGTGCGTTTAGCGGGATGGCCTCCCGATATCCGCTTCCGTGCGGGTATCGATTCCTTTACGATCTCTGCGAGCTCCCCAGTCGTTTCGATCGGTTTCTTTTCTCTTTCCTGGCAGATATGTCTGGCTATATTCGCGGCGAACCTTTCCTCGCCGTAATCCCGTATGACACGAAACAGTTCATCTCTTCCGTAGGTATTCACCACATCATACGCGGAAAGCGACTGACGCTGATCCATTCTCATGTCCAGCGGCGCGTCCGTCCGATACGTGAATCCGCGGCCGGCCTCGTCGAGCTGATATGAGGAAACGCCCAAATCCAGCAGAATCCCATCAGCTTTCTCAATGCCGATTTCTCCCAGCATGTCGAACATATTGCGGTAGTTGCCGCGAAGAATCGTTACACGGTCCTTGTAATTGGCAAGACGTTCTGTCGCCGCTGCTATCGCGTCTCCATCCTGATCGATCCCTATCAGTCTTCCCTGACTGCCAAGCCTTCTGCAAACCTCCAGCGAATGGCCGGCTCCTCCCAGAGTTCCGTCCACATAAACGCCGTCCGGCTTTATCGCGAGATAATCGATTGTTTCCTGTAACAGTACTGATCTGTGATTGAATTCCATATGCTCCTGCCTCAGACCCGGGACGTTATCAGAAGGTAATTCCAAGGTCCTGCAGTCCCTTCGCAATGTCATCCATATCCGTATACTTCGTACTGTCGATCCATCTCTGCTTGCTCCAGACCTCGATGCGGTTCAGGTTCCCGGCCAGGATCACATCTTTCACCAGATCAGCATATTCCCGGAGGCTCGAAGGCACGAGAATTCTCCCCTGCTTATCCAGTTCGCATTCTGAAGCTCCGCTGACAAAGAAACGGGTAAAGGTTCTGGCTTCTTTACTTGTAAGCGGCAGTGCGGCAAGTTTCTGCTCAAAGGCAGCCCATGCTTCCTGAGGAAAGATAAACAGACATCCGTCCATTCCCCTCGTCAGATAGAACTTATCTCCCAGCTCTTCTCTGAACCTGGACGGGATAATCAGTCTCCCCTTAGAATCGATTGTATGTCCATACTCTCCCGTGAACATGAAACTGCACCTTTCAGCTGACCCGTGGTCCTTACGAAGAACGCGCCACTCTCCCCAGACGGTCGTCCCACTCGGTACCACTTTTCGCCACTTCTCACCACTTATGTGTCCATCTTATCCCCTGAACCGTTAAAAAGCAACCGTTTTTTCCTTTTTTCAGCACAAAAAAAGCGGCTCCCGAAGGAGCCGTCAAAATGTTGTAGCCTGCTGTTTTTCCCGCACTAAATCTGGCCGGAGGGCCTTTTTTCAGTCCGCCGGTGCGCCTCATTTTCCTCTCCGGAGGCGGCGGACGGTGGGAAGCTTTCCCGTGCCCCTTCTGTGGTGGTGAATAGTGGGGCATTCTGCTTTCCTGCCCGGAGGTGACGGATGGCGGGAAGCTCACCCGCTGCCCCTTCCGCGGTGGTGAATGGTGGGGCATGTGGTGAATAGTGGGGCATTCTGCTCTCCTGCCCGGAGGCGGCGGAGGTGACGTCCCTCCTCAGCGGATGACGACCGCGTACTGTCCCGCCTCATCATAGATCTCGCTGAAAGCGTCCCAGTTCCGTTCCACCCTGCCTTCCAGCGGATCACTGACCGTTATGGTGCCTTTCTCCCGGTCATAACCGCAGAGCACCACACAGTGCTCACTCCGGTACCACCTGTACACGTGTCCGTTATAGGCTGCCGTATTGCCGGAGAATTTCACGGGATCCATGTACATGGTTGTCCAGACAAGGACCGGGATTCCCTGATCAATATAATCTGTCAGGCTGTCAAAGTCCGTTCCCGAAACATCCTCTGCCCTGAGGCTGCTGTCCTGCGCCGCCAGATAGGCATTCGCCGTCTTCACAAGGCCCGGCGGAAAAATCCCGCTGCCGTTCGAGCTTCTGGGATTGCCGACAAAAGAAACCGCGAAGTTCTTCCCGTGGATCAGGTAATCATCCGCGATCGTTGTCTTGTCCAGGTCGAAGCCGAGACTTTTCAGCACGATCGTCAGTGCCACCGATTCACATCCCGTCGGAAGCTCCGGGTTCTGAAGAAGCTCCGGTACCTCCGTCTCACCGCTGGTGCGTACCCAGAGGCTGAAGGAAGAAGCTCCGGCAGGCGAGTCACAGACCAGCTCATTGTCAGCGGGATCTGATGCATCACCGTCTTCTTCGCTTTCCGCCTCATCTGATGAGGAACGCGCCGACAGTGCTCCCTCAGCGGAGGAGGCATCCGAACCGCCGGTTCGTCCCGCCGCATAGGCAGTCACAGAAAACTGACCTCCGATGGAAAAATCAGCCGCGGCGATCTCCGCCTCCCACAGATTGCCGGAGATCCTGTCCGCATTATAAACAAGCTGCGTTTCTCCGTCCGTTTCCGTATCTTCCGCTGATACAGCGGCAGCATCCGCACTGTTTTCCTGCTGTGTCAGGTTTCCGATGACAATTTCTCCGGATCCGGTTTCCTCTTTCGTTTCCGTATTGCCTTCTGTATCCGCATCTTCGGAATCAGATTCTTCAGAACCGGTATTGCCGGAATCCGACCTGACCGTCTCCTCTGAAGCGTCACTTCCTTCTGAACGCGACTGTTCTGTATTCATTACCTTCGCATTTTCATTCACCGGCTCTTCTGTCCCTGATTCCTTCTGGCCGGACTCGAGTGTCACCGCAAACTGCACCTGTGATACATACGTGCCGTCCGAAAGTACCGGGTTGACATCATAGAGTTTTGCCGTTCCGTACCCGTCCTCCGGAAGCACCGCATACACGTAGTTCTGCAGATCCACATCCGTCTTCGTCTCCACCAGAACGGAATCCGTGCCCGGTACAGGAACAGAAGCATGATACAGACCGGTCCGGCATCCGAAATCCGTCACATCCCCCTCTGCCGTCCACGTGCCTGTATCTGAGCGGACCATATCGTAGGTCACCATGCCGTCCGTGTCGGACCCGTACCACACTTCCACCGTGACAGAATCACTGAAAGGGATATGCTCCGCCGTCAGGGTAAACGTCCCCTTTTCCGGATCAATGGCGCTTAAACGGATTTCCGGATCATCAAACGTATTGTTCTTTTCACTGTCCCAGACAGAGCTGTCAGAAGATGTCTCCGTCGTACTTTCGGAATTCTCCCCTGTGAACAGGTGCAGAAACGCATGAAAAAGGTCACTCAGAGACTGCTTCAGTGAAACCTCCGCCATCCGCTGCGTCGTACCCGGAACCAGCGGCTCCGCCTTCGGTACTGAGCCGGCGGCTGCGGCTGCTGTTTTCTGCACCGGAACTGCGGCTTCCGCCGGTTTTACGGGCGTCAGAGCCAGTGCCGCCGCCACAGATAATGCCGCTGCCGTTTTCCATACACGCCCGAGCTGTTGATTTTTCATTCTCTGTATTCCTCCTGACGCATCTGACCTGCGCAGATACGCCGTTTCAACGGTCTGCCCTGCCGCCCGGCATGGTGCTTCTGTCTCTGTTATTTCACCATGGCGGGATCCAGCGCATCCCGGAGCGCATCACCGACAAAATTAACACAGACCACAAGCAGAATAATGGCGATGCCGGGGCTCAGCCAGAGCCATGGCATGTCCGTCAGCACCGTCACGGAACCTGCGCCGTTCAGCATGTTGCCGAGGCTTGCCGTCGGTGGCTGCACACCGAGGCCGAGGAAGCTCAGGGCCGCCTCATCCAGAATCGATGTCGCCATGACAGTCGTCGCAAAGACAAGAATATCGCCCATGGTATTCGGCAGGATGTCCGAAAACATGATGTAGCTGCCCGGCATGCCGGCAATGCGGCTGCTGGTCACAAAATCACGTTTTTTCAGCGAAAGCACGTCGCCGCGCACCAGCCTTGCCACGCCCGGCCAGTCCACAAAACCGAGGATCAGGATCATGCTGACCAGTCCCGGTCTGAAAATCACGCCTGCCACAAGGATCAGGAGAATATACGGAAAGCTCATCACCATATCCGTAAATCTCATGATGATCTGATCTGCGGCGCCGCCCAGATAGCCGGCGAGAAGGCCGAGAGCCACACCGATGACGGTGGAGATCAGCGTCGCCGAAACGCCGATCAGCAGCGATGTTCTCATACCGTACAGAAGACGGGACAGCACATCACGGCCGATCTGATCCGTGCCGAGCCAGTGAGCGACAGACGGCGCCGCCGAAAATTCTTCATTGATGGCATCCGGGCTGTAAGGTACGATCAGCGGTGCCGCAACGGCAAGCACCATCATAACCACAACGACCCAGAAACTGACAACGCCTGCCCTGTGATACCGGAACCGCCGGAGGACGGACCGGAAATAACTTTCTTCCACTTTCCTCCTCCTTTCAGGTCAGCCGGACGGTCGGATCCACAACGGCATAAAGAATGTCGAGCAGCAGATTTGCCACCAGCACCACAACAGCCGACAGAAGACACACCGCCATAATCACCGGATAATCACGGGTCAGTACCGCATTGACCGTCAACAGGCCGATGCCCGGCCATGAAAAAACCTGCTCGATGATGACAGACCCGCCGAACAGACCGGGAATTTCCATTCCCGTAACCGTCAGGATGGGAATCAGCGCGTTCCTGAGCGCGTGTTTCCAGATCACACGTCTTTTCCCGATGCCGCGCGCCTCCGCCGCTCTGAGGTAATCCCTGTTCAGAATCTCCAGCATGGCTGATCGGATGTAGCGGATATTGCGTCCCGCCATGCTCACTGCCAGCGTCACGCACGGAAGGATCAGATGAGCCACACTTACGCCTTCGGTATCCGTCCCGAGTTCCCTCATTCCGCTGGCGGGAACCCAGCCGAGCCTGACGGCAAAAATATAAATCAGAAGCAGCGCCAGGAAAAATCCGGGAACACTCTGCCCGATGAAGGACAGGGTGACAATGACATAGTCGCCTTTCGAATGGACATGCACCGCGCTGTAAATACCGCCGGCAACCGCAATGATCAGACTCAGAACCAGTGCGGAGACCGTCAGGATCAGCGTCGGTCCCAGATGACTGACGATCTGGTTCGACACGGGCTGATAATCCGTGTATGAATAGCCGAAGTCCCCGTGCATGACCGCCTTCAGCCAGTTCAGATACTGAACAATAACCGGCTGATCCAGTCCCATGGACTCAGCTCTTCTGGCCAGCATGGCATCCGACACCTTCGGCCCGCCGCTCAGAATCTCGATCGGATTGCCGAGAAGACTCATAATCAGGAAATCAATCACCGTGATACCGAACAGCACGATCAGCGCAATCAGCACACGTCTGATAATGTATTTAGCCATGATATCCGTCCTCCCGGCTGTCACGCAGCCCGTCACGCATGTGCCAGCACGCTGCCATATGCTGCGTATCATCACGTTTCTCCGGAACCATCATCAGCGCCGGTTCCTTCGCGCGGCAGCGGTCGTCCGCAAACGGGCAGCGTGCGGCGAAGCGGCACCCCGCCGGCAGATCAACCGCTGAGGGTACCTCGCCCGAAAGCACTTCTTCCTGCTTTCCCCGGAGCGAAGGGTCCGCTGCAGGTACAGCCGCGATCAGTGCCTTCGAATAGGGGTGCGCCGGCCGGTGAAAAATCTCCTCCGCCGTTCCGGTCTCGACGATTTTTCCGAGGTACACGACGGCGATCCTGTGACTGATATAACGGACGGCTCCGAGACCGTGTGCGATGAACAGATACGTCACGCCGAGTTCTTCCTGAAGGTCCCTCATCAGATTCAGGATCTGCGCCTGAACCGACATGTCCAGCGCCGACACCGGTTCGTCGCACACAATCACCGAAGGCTTCAGCGAAAGTGCTCTCGCGATGGCGATCCTCTGCCGCTGTCCGCCGGAAAATTCATGCGGATACCGGCTCTTCGCTTCCTTCGGGAGTCCGACCATCTCCAGAAGCCTGTCAACCTCAGCCGGTGCCGTCTTCCTGTCGCAGCGTCCGTGATAAATCATCGGCTGTGCGATCATATCCACCACTCTTTTTCTCGGGTTGAGCGAAGAATAGGAATCCTGGAAAATCATCGTCAGCTCCGTGCGGATATCCCTCATGGAACCGCTGTTCATTCCCGCTATATCTCTTCCTTTATAATGGATCGAACCTGACGTCGGTTTTTCAATGCCGACGATCAGCCGTCCTGTCGTGGACTTTCCGCATCCGGATTCTCCGACAAGACCGAGCGTTTCTCCCTTTCTCAGATCCAGGTCGATCCCATCCACCGCATGGACAGCCTTTTTCCGAAGTTTCATGCCCGGCTCCGGAACCGGATAATATTTTTTCAGTCCTCTCACCGAGAGGATGATGTCTTCTTCCAATGTCAGAAACTCCTTCGAATCATCAGCTGACGGGGGCAGCCGCACAGCCGGCAGATGAGATGTCCGCCGGGTTATCAGGATGTATCGGCTGAACAGCTGTAACAGCCGGACAGCTCAGCCTGCCGGATGACAGCAGCGAACGAGATGCGTGCTGTTTCCGAAAGAACGGAATGCCTGCTTCTTCCCGCACGCCTCCGTCGCATACGGACAGCGCTCTCTGAAACGGCATCCTGTGAGAGTCCCGTAATTCTGCGGTACGGATCCCGGAATCGGAACCAGCCTTGTATCCGGGCTGTCGTTCACATCAGGCGCCGCCGCCAGCAATGCTTTTGTGTAGGGATGCGTGGGCGCGCGGAACAGTTCCTCCACCGGTGCCTCCTCGACAATCTGTCCGGCATACATAACCATCACCCGGTCCGCATTCTGCGCCACAAGACCGATGTCATGCGTGATCAGAATCACAGACATATGAAGCTTCGCCCGCGCCCGCCTGATCTCCCGCATGATCTGCGCCTGAATGGTCACGTCCAGCGCCGTCGTCGGCTCATCGGCGATCATCAGCTTCGGTCCGCAGGCAAGCGCCATGGCGATCATCACCCGCTGCCTCATGCCGCCCGAAAGTTCATACGGATATTTCTTCGCCGACGAATGAGGATCCGGAATGCCCATTTTGTCCAGCATTTCCTCTGCCCGGATGGCCGTCTCCTTCGAGGACAGTCCCGTGTGCACACGGATTTCCTCGCGAAGCTGGTTGCCGACGGTGAATACCGGATTCAGTCCGGCCAGGGCATCCTGAAACACCATCGTCAGCTCGCTGCCCCGGATGCTGTCCAGCTCTTTCGGGCTCATGGTCAGCAGATCCCGGCCGTCGAAGATGATCCTGCCGCGCGCGGCCTCCCCGTTTTTCGGGAGAAGTCCCATGACCGCCAGACCGGTCGCCGACTTTCCGCAGCCGGATTCCCCGACGATACTGAGAATCTCATCCCGTCCGACCTGAAAACTGATGTCATCGGTCACGGTTCTGTCACCGAAATCCGTATGGAATACGACGCGCAGATCCTGCACATCGAGAATAGATTCATTCATGATTTTCCTCATCAGGCACCTGCCATGGTTTTTTCCCTGCAGAAAACCGGAAGGTACCTGTCTTTCTGTCTGATTGTGACCTTTCTGCATCGGAAATCTTTACCCGGTGATCGCTGCCGGTCCCCGGGTCACGGTCATTCTGTGACGCACAAAATGAGGGAATGACGGCCACTGCCGCATTCCCTCCCTGATATGTCGAAGACCTCCGTTACGCGGTGATCTCCCAGTCCTGTATATTATCAAAGGCGCCGTAGAACGTCGGATCCGCACCCTTGATGCGCCTGCTCACTACACCGAGATTGCTCAGGAAGTACAACGAGAAAACAGGGCATTCTTCAATGACTTTTTCATCAATCCGGTCATAAATGTCCTTCAGCTCATCTGCGTCCGTCGTGGTCTGCGTCTTCGCAAGGAGGCTGTCGATGTCCTCATTGTAATAGCCGCCGGACCAGCTGCCGTCGCCGTTTTTGTCATTGATGAGACTGACTTCATCCGCCCAGTAATCATTCGGTGTGATCGTGTACTGAACAGAGAAGAAATCCTCGTCGTCGGATCCTGCAACCTCACCTGTCAGTGTTTCAAAATCCACGGTATTGATCTGTATTCTGACGCCGACCGCACCGAGATACTGCTGTACAAGCTGTGCTGCCTTGACGGCCGTAGAATCATTCGAGCTTACATAGTACTGAAGCGTCTGCGAACCGTCCCAGCCGGCTTCCTGAAGAAGCTGTTTTGCCTTATCCGGATCATAGGAAAGCTTCGTCTTGTTCTCGTCATAATAAGGGCTGTTCGAGCAGATGAAGCCATCCGTCACTTCTCCCTTGCCGTTGAGGAGCTGTTTCACAATCGTATCCCGGTCAATCGCATACACAATGGCCTGCCGCACCTTCGGATCTGTCACCTTCGAGGTGTTGAAGAAAGTCATCTCATTCGTGATCGGATCAGTGTATGACGATGTATACCCGTCCAGCTTCTCCACAGTCTTCCTGTCCTCATTGGGGAGTGAACTTAACGGATGAACCATGTCGATCTCACCGGTCTGCAGGCCGGTCAGGATCTCCGAGCTGTCCATGATACGGAAATTTACTTTCTGAATTTTCGGCGCTCCCAGGAAGTACTTCTCATTCGCCATATAGGAAATATAATGAGAAAAATCATAATCTGTCACAAAATACGGACCGGAAACCACATCCGGTTTCTCGAACCATGAACTCGTGAGCAGCTTATCATCCGGCGTGTCCTGAAGCACATGCTTCGGCAGGATGCAGAACCAGGTGAGCACATTGTTGTAGAGCGTCTGAAGGCTCATCGGATCCTTCGTTTTCAGCTGAACGGTCCTGTCATCGACCGCCTGAATGCCTTCTACACTCTCCGCGCCCTCCGGCGAGGTACCGTCGTCGTTGATGCCGACAAACGGTGTAAAATCGAAATTGGGGTTGGCCACATCGGGGCAGGTGAACTTCATCATCGTCCAGACGACGTCGTCCGCCGTGATCGGTTCACCGTCGGACCAGGTGGCGTTGTCACGGATTTTTACCGTGAAGGTCCTGTCATCCTGACTGGTGATGCTTTCCGCGATCAGATAATCGACATCATAATCGCTGTTGAACTGCACCAGCGGCAGAAATTCCATGCTGGTCGCATACAGGTTGATAAAATTCCAGTTCATGTTCAGGGGATTCAGCGTTCCGACCGTATCGGTAAACGCGATATTCATGATATCATCCCCGGTCTCGATTGATGAGGCCTCCGATTCCTGTGCCGCCGCACTGCCGGAAACAGAGGACGTGCTTCCGCCGCAGGCGGTCATCCCTCCGGCAAGCACAAGCGCAAGAACTGCAGACATTCCCCTTTTCAGCAAACTGCCAGTTTTCTTTTTCATCCGTTCTCCTTATCTGCCGAACTGTTTCAACCAGAATAGCATAAAATCTGCCGTTCTTACAATAATGATTATTCCTCTTTTCCCGCTGTTCCGTTCAAAACACGCTCCAGTACGGTATCGTGTGCCAGCAGTTCCACGGTATCATCCAGCGGCTCCAGTTCCGGGCGGGTGCCCGTCTTTCTCTGGAAAGCATCCCTGATCAGCTCGTCGGAAAACGCCGGATTTTTCGGGAGGACCGGCCCGTGGCTGTAACAGCCGAAGACATTGCGGTAACGGACGCCCTCCGTGCCGTCGTTTCCGTTGTTTCCACAGCCTTTCAGCACATGGCCGAGCGGTGTCACACCGCTGCCGAGATACGTCCGGCCGCTGTGATTTTCAAAGCCGACCACCGTGCTTCCGCCGGATTCCGTCCCGAGTTCGAAGGCGTAATTCCCGATCATGCGCTTCTCGCCGCCCTTTGTGTAAAAATCAACGGCTCCGAGAAAATCGCAGCGCACGCCGTCACTTGTCTCATAGTAGTTTCCCATCATCTGGTAGCCGCCGCAGATGCAGAGGAAAACCTTCCCGTCCTCAACAGCCGCCCGGATGTTGTCACCTTTTCCAGCAGCCAGATCCTTCAGCAGCACTTCCTGCTCAAAATCCTGCCCGCCTCCGCTGAAGAAAAGGTCATAGTCCGTCAGAGGATCGCTGTCGCCGATGCCGACGCGGGTAACCTCCGCCTTCATGCCGCGCCACGCAAGCCGCTGCGTAAGACAGCGGATATTGCCGCGGTCGCCGTACAGATTCAACACCTCCGGGTAAAGGTGGCAGATTTTCAGTGTATCCATATCAGCCCTCCCAGAAACCGGCCCTGCCGGTGATTTTGCCAAGTTCAGCGCGAAGTGAGAGCATGGCGGTGTAATTCGGAAGCACGAAGACAGGAATCCGGCTCTGCTTCATCCTGCTGATCAGTTCCTCCTGACTGTGGATCACCTCGTACTCTCTTCCGCCGAGATCCGCATACTTCAGACGGAGCAGCATGTCCTCCGCTCTGTCGCCCGTCACATACACGCGCTTCAGATGCTCATCGCCGCAGACCGACTCAAAATCGGCATCCCAGATCCATGAAATGTCATGGCCGTCCGCTGTCCGGTCATTGAGGCAGAACACGGCAGCATAATCCGTATCCGCGCCCGCCACATAAGAGAGCGCCTGGTTGCAGCCGGCAGGATTTTTCACCAGGATCATCTGCACCTTTGTGCCGTCCAGATCAAAGGTCTCGAGCCTGCCGAAACTGCTGTGCACATCAGAAAGAGAGGTTATGATTTCTTTTCTGTCGAAACCTGCCGCCGTATAAGCCGCAAGCGCCGCTGCCGCGTTGTAAATGTTGTAGACAGCCGGAAGACCGATGCGCACCTCCTCCGATTCTTTTCCAAACCGGAAGCGGATCGTACTCCCGCTCATATCCTGACGCAGAATGTCCGTGACGGCCATGTCAGCCGCCGGGCGGCTGTAGCCGCACTTCGGGCAGCGGAATCCGCCCAGGTGGGCGTAGGTGTGGTAATCATATTCGTATTCCGCGCCGCAGCGGATACAGTATCTCGCATCCGAGATTTCCGCGTTTTCCTGCCTGCCCACGGGGATATCAATGCCGTAATAAACGACTTTGTTCGGCACCTGATATGCCAGCGAAACGACAAGAGAATCATCGGCATTCAGGCAGAGCACCGCGTCGGGACAGAGCTCAATACCTTTTTTGATCTCGTCCCTTGTATGCATGACTTCTCCGTAACGGTCAAGCTGATCCCGGAACAGATTCGTTACCGCAATCACCTTCGGATGGATCTTCGAAACCACCTGCTTTAAGGCAGCCTCGTCGCATTCGATCACGGCAAATTTCTTCTTCGGATGACCTGACGCCGTCGCATTGGAAGTAAATTCCGCCGTCACGCCCGGAAGCAGATTGGCGCCGGAGCGGTTCGCCAGTGTCGGCCTGCCTGAGGATTCAAGCGCATGTGAAAGCATATTGCAGGTTGTTGTCTTGCCGTTCGTCCCCGTCACGACAATGATGTCCATGCCGGCCGAAACCTTTTCCAGAATATTGCTGTCTATTTTCATGGCAACCTTGCCGGGCAGCGTGGTGCCGCCCCTGTGAAGGACACGCAGGGCTGCCCTCACCGCCTTGCACGCGCCTACGGCGAGAGCGGTGCTGAATGATTGACTCATAGATCTGTTGTCTCCTTCGGATTAAGCTCGTTTCTTCTTAAGAAATGAATTATACGCCTCCGTCGTACGGCTTGCAAATTATAACTTCAGCGGATAAAATGTACTGTATTAAGCAGTCGACACGCAGACAGTTTTTGGGCATGCGAAGCATGCACAGAAAACTGTATGCGCGATCGACGCAAACATGTATGAGCACGAAGTGACGCGATAGCGGCACGGAACACACGAAGTGTGATGCGGTGAGGCGAACGCCGCGTCAGACCGACGAAGTCGGTCTCATGTGCCGACTGCGGGAATCGCGAAGCGATGGAGCAGTCGGGCTTAATACAGTACTGTGGCATCTTGTATGATATAGGTGTTTTCTGTATTCCGCACGACAGAAAGGAACACGTCATGGAAATTGAACGCAAATGGATGGTTAAGGGATGGCCGGTGCAGGATCTGCCTCTGATCAGGCAGCAGTCAATGCGTCAGGGCTATCTGGTACCCTCTTCGCCGACGGTGCGGATCCGTGAGGAGTCGCCGGATGACGGTGAAACGAAGTATATTCTGTGCTTCAAATCGCACGGACTGATGGCCAGGAAAGAAATTGAAATTGAGATTACAAAGGAAAAGTTCGATGATCTGGAAGATCTGATCGGTCTGCCGCTGATCCCGAAAATCCGCCGTGAGTACCGTCTGCCGGACGGTCTGGTGCTGGAAGTGAATCATGTGGATGAAGGTGCGCCGACGGCGTTCTGGTACGCAGAGGTAGAATATCCCACCGTTGAGGCTGCTGACGCCTGGAAACCTGAAGATGCAGGACTTGCCGGCTACCTGAATGATGAAGTGACAAAAATCCCCGGCCAGAGCATGGGCGCGTACTGGACAGCCACAAGACTGCATCATGCAGAAAATTCCTGATGCGGCTTCCCGATGAAGCCGCTGATAAAAAATCCGGGCAGACGCCTTTTCGGTGTCCGCCCGGATTTTTCTGTGTTTCATTCTGATTTCTTATGTCAGATTAAACGTCTTACGGTCTGAATGGTCTGATGTGTCGCACTGCTGATGCAGATACCCAGCTGCTCGTTTGCCGCATTGACGATCTGTCCTCCGCCGATGTAGATGCCTACATGACCGGAATAAACGATGATATCGCCCGGCTGAGCCTCGGAATACGAAATGCCGACTCCTGAGGATGCCATCGCATAGGATGTTCTCGGGAGGCTGATGCCGAAGTGTGCGAATACCGCCTGCGTAAATCCGGAGCAGTCACATCCGTTTGTCAGGGAAGTTCCGCCCCATACATACGGGTTGCCGATAAACTGTTCTGCGTATGCCACGATCTGTGAACCAAGTGAAGAATCATAGCTTGCAGAAGAAGCTGTATCGGAAGATGCCGTCGATGAACCTGTATTCGACGCTGTGCTCTGTGAAGCAGAAGACGTGTTCTGCGATGCAGAAGCGGTCTGTGTCGACTGCGAAGTTCCTGCGTACTGCGATGCCGAATTATCTGTGGCTGCTGTTGCCGCCGAATCCGTCACGCCGGTTGTCTGAACGGTCTGCGCCTGCTTTGTCTCGGCCGCCTGCTGTGCCGCCGCAGCTGCCGCTGCTGCCGCCGCCTGCTCTGCCGCTTCTCTTTCAGCCTTCTGCTGTTCGAGTTCGGCGATTTTTTCGTTCTGCTCTTCAATCAGTGCCTGATACTGCTCCGCCATGGAGTTCGCATCACTGATCTGCTGATCTGTGTTATCCGACTGTGTCTGTGCCTGACTGAGCAGATCCTCGAGATGAGCCTTTCCCTCTTCCTGCTCTTTCTTCATAACCTCCAGCGAGGACTTCTGATCAAGCTGCTGCTGTTCAAGCTCGGAAACCTTGTTGGTGATTTCCGTATAGGAATCGAGTGCGTCTCTGTCGTAGTTATAAAGAGAAGCCACATCTGACTCATTATTCATGACAAGTCCGAGCTTCTCATCCGTCAGCAGCAGGTTGACCCAGCCGCCGTTGTCTCCCTCTTCATAGAGGTATTTGATACGCTTGGAAATGCCCTCTTCCTGATTTTT
Source organism: uncultured Eubacteriales bacterium (assembly GCA_900319355.1). Classification (GTDB taxonomy): domain Bacteria; phylum Bacillota; class Clostridia; order Lachnospirales; family Lachnospiraceae; genus Bilifractor. Next base: position 21,446 of record ONOC01000031.1, read on the forward strand.
CTGTTCCTGTCTCGCATCCTTCAGATCCTGCTGGGTCTGAGCGATCTTATCCTCAGTATCGGAAATCTGATCGTCAAGAGAATTGATGCTTGCAATGGTTGTCACCAGCTGTGCATTGTAGTCATCAATCTGATCTGTCAGGGCCTGCTTCTGTGCCTCCAGATCTGAAATCTGTGCTTCCAGATCGGCCAGATCACTGTTTGTCTCTTCCTGCTGTGACTGAATATATGCGATGTCATCATCTTCATCCGCGAAAACGTTGAATGGCTGTGCCAGCAACATCATCGCGGAAAGACTGACTGCGGTTGTCTTTAATAATCTTTGCTTCATTCTTACCTCCATTTGAACCAACTGACCCCTCAAATGACGTAATAATTATGACACAGTTTTCTTAACACAATCACAATATTATCACAAGATCTTATTAAAAACAACCTTAATATATTTCATTTTTATTTAATTTTTGATATCGGATGGTTCAGCAGATCCTCGGAAGGCCCTCTCCGCGCAGCACGTCGATACTTCTCTCGCCGCCGACTGCTGTTCTCAGGATCACATCGCCGGGCTGTGCCTGCGTTGATTTTTCCTCCGCTGCTCCGGCTACATGTCCGATCACCTGTGCGTTTTCACCGTAGACGGAACCGCGGATGATCTCCAGTGCGCGGTCCTCATCCTCCCGCGCCACGATACAGATCATCTTTCCTTCGTTGCCCATGTACAGAGGATCCAGGCCCATGATGCCGCAGAAATCACGGACGGCCGGCCGCACCGGAATGCTTTCGTCGCGGATCAGAAAAATCTTTCCGGAAGCCCCGGCAAGTTCTTTGAGAACGGTTCCGAGTCCTCCGCGCGTGATGTCACGCATCGAATGAACCTTCACACCGGAGGTGATCAGCTTTCCGACCATGTCGACCAGCGGAGCATTGTCGCTCTCCGTACTGACATCAATATCCATTCTTGCACCGAGAATCGTCGCATGGTGATCGCCCAGCGTCCCCGAAACAATGATCGCATCACCGGGCTGTGCCTTCGCTGCAGAGACATCGACGGAAACCGTCTTCCCCGACGCGTCTTTCCATCCGTCCATCAGCCCGCAGCCCGCCGTATTGATATAGATCTCCGGGGTTTTTCCCGGACTTCCCTCGACCACTTTCGTGTCACCGGCTACGATCCGGACACCGGCCTCTTTCGCCGTCTCCGCCATCGAGTGTGCCACTCTCTTAAGAAAAGAAAACGTCACGCCCTCGCCGAGAATGAAGCCGGCGGTCAGATATGCCGGTCTGCTCCCGCGCATCAGGAGATCATTGACCGTGCCGCAGACCGCAAGCCGACCGATATCTCCGCCTTTGTAAATCTGCGGCGTGACCACAAAGCTGTCCGTCGTCAGTGCCACTCTGGCGCCGGCGTCCACAACCGCGGCATCATCCATCTCGTCATGAAACTCTTTTTCAAAAATCTCCCCGATCAGCTCTCCGGTTGCGCTTCCGCCGCTGCCGTGCGCCGTTGTGATTACTTTTTCCATTCTTTCCTCCTGCCCTCAGTCTCTTCTCCCTGCCGTCAGATAGGTGAAGCAGCTTCCCTCCTGAGATACCATGCAGGCGCCCTGCGGCGTCATCGGCGTACATACCTTTCCGAAAAGCGGGCATTCCCGCGGCCGGACCCGTCCTGTCAGCACCTCGCTGCAGCGGCACGCCGGATTGGCCTGCCGGTCCTCCGTCAGATCAAAGCTTCCCGCATCATACTCCCTGTATGGCTCACGCAGCACCCGGCCGGATCCCTCGATCATGCCCAGGCCCCGCCATACCGCAGGTGCGGGTTCGAAATATCTGTCTGTCAGGGTCTGTGCTTCTCTGTTGCCCTCACGGGAAACCACCATCGGGTAATAATTTTTCACCACGCCCTTTCCGCAGTTTTTCACGATACCGGTAATCGCAATCAGAAGTCCCTGACCGCTGAAACCGGCTACGCCGAAAGGAATGCCATACTTCTCTGCCAGCGGCTCATATGCCGCATACCCGGAAACCGTGCACACATGTCCCGGCGCAAGAAAACCGTTGACCGGTGCGCCGTCCCCGCAGAGTTTTTCAACCACCGGGGGCATCGTCTTCAGTGCCGTAAGCAGACGGACGTTGGTGATTTTTTTCTCCGTCAGCTCCTGCATCAGCAGTGCATAGACCGGCGTCGTCGTCTCGAAGCCCACGGCGGCAAAGACAAAAATCGTCTCCGGCTCTTTCTCTGCCATCGGGATGATGTCCATCGGCGAGTAGACCATCGCCACGCGCGCGCCCTTTCCTCTTGCGGAAGCCAGGCTCTCCCCGCTTCCCGGCACACGGATCAGGTCGCCGAAAGTCACCACGCAGTGGCCTTTCATGCCGGCCAGACTGATCAGCCTGTCTATATAGGAAGAAGGTGTCACACAGACCGGGCAGCCGGGACCCGAAATCAGATGAATCTTCGGCGAGAGCAGTGACGGAATGCCGTTCTTTGCGATCGCTGCCGTATGGCTCCCGCAGATTTCCATGATATTCATTTCCGGTCCGTCATAGTTTTTCAGAAAACGCTTTACCGAATCCAGATCCGCCATCTCAGACCTCGTCCATTTCCCTCAGAAGCTCGTCAATTTCATCCGCTTCCGATTCACTTAACTTCTGCATAATGCAGCCCGCATGCACCAGTACCCTGTCACCCGGTTTTACGCTGACAAGTCCTGTTCTTGCATCGAGTATATTTCCCGAAAAATCAACCTTTGCGGTGTTTGTTTTCTCATCCGTACGGATCACCGTTCCGGGCAGTGCCACACACATAATCTCACCTGTTTCTGAAAATGCTGATGCAGACCCCCGCCCGGCAGTTTATGCCACCGGCATGGGTCTGCTGTCCATCTGCTGTTACCGGCCTTCCGGCCGCGTACTCATGCGTTCACGGCTTTCAGACAAATCGCACAGGACGGTCTGCCAGAAAAATCTGCCCCAGGGCAAGACCTCCGTCTCCCGCCGGAACCAGACTGTTCTGCCACACTTCTGTTCCTGTCTTTTGTAAACTCTCCAGCACGCCTCTGTCAAGGATTCTGTTCTGAAAAGTACCGCCGGACAGCACGACCGAAACCTTACCCTTCTGTCCGGCCGCCTGCTCCGATCCACCGGTTCCATCCGATCCACCGGTTCCATCCGATCCGCCGGTTCCATCCGATCCGCCGGCTTCATCCGATCTGCCGGCTTCATCCGATCCGGAATCCGGCTTCGAACCGGAAACCGCCTCCGGGTCGGAATCCGCCTCAGTCTCCGCTCTCTCACACGCGCCTGCAGTCTCCACAGCACGGATGATTCTGTCCGCCATACCGGCTGTCACATCCGTCAGCCATGTGTGAAAAGCGGCAGCGCATAAGGCCTGCGTCTCTTTCGTCAGTCCGGCGCCGGACAGATATGCCGCAAGCTCCGCGATCATCCGGACGCTGTCGATGACCTGTCTTCCCTCATATGACACAAAATACTGATCTGCTGCACCGAATCGTCCCGATGCACCAGATCGTTTCGATGCGCCGGATCGTCCCGATGCGCTGAACCGTTTCGACACGCCGGCATGGCCGCAGACTTTCGAAATGCCGGCGGCCGCCGACTGCTCCAGCAGAAGCGGACACTCTCCTGCATAGGAATTGAACCGGCAGATGCCGGTCAGTGCCGCCACAGCGTCAAACAGTCTGCCCATGGATGTCGATGTCACCGCATGGATCCCGTGATCGAGTCCGGCTGTCACCATGCTGAATTTACGGCGCGCATCATCCTGATCGTCCGGATATTTTCTGTCCTTCCCTGCGGGCGAAAATCCCGCTGCCATGAGAAAGGCATCTTCCGCCTCCTGCTTCGTGAGAAAGGAACGCCTTACCGCTTCACGAAGATACGCGATCAGTGATTTTTCCGCATCGCGTGCCGCATCATCTCCGGCCTGCATCAGCACAGGGGTCAGACTGGCCGCTCTCGTGACACGGATCCCGTCTTCTTCCGCTTCACGTCTCCGGTCTTCTTCGATCAGGAGAAATTCACTGCCCCAGACGGTTCCGTCGGTCCCGTATCCTGTCCCGTCATAAATGATGCCGAGAACCGGAAGGGAGAGGCCGTGCTCAGCAATCACCGAGCAGGCATGCGCCAGATGATGCTGACAGGTTTTCCTGTCGGCGAACCGCGTCTTTGATGACCAGTACCCCGGATGCGCGTCCACCACGGCTTTTACCGGATGAATATCCAGCAGTTTTTCCATATGGGAAAAGGCTTCTTCTCTCTTGTGCCGGCAGCTTATCTCATCCAGGTCACCGAAGTGGCCGCTGAGGTAAGCCATGTTCTTTCTACCCAGCGCAAAGACTGACTTCAGATCTCCTCCCGCGGCAAAGGTGTCCTGCTTCAGCCGGATTTTCATCGGTACGGGAAGCGGGACGATGCCGCGCGCACGTCTCATGACCTGTGTCAGGCTTCTTCCGTCATCAAGCCGCAGTACCTGAAAAATCGAGTCGTCGAGCGGATTTACAATCTTTCTGTTATGACTCAGCATAAAATCAGGAAAGCCTTCCTTCAGATATGCCGCCATAATGTCAGGGTCTGCGATAATCGGTTCATTCCCCCGGTTGCCCGAAGTCATAACCAGCGGACTGACCTCATCCAGCAGCAGTATCTGCAGCGGACTGCACGGAAGCATCGCTCCGATCCGGCTGCTGTCGCCGCAGATCTCCTCCGGGAGATTTTTTGTCCCTCCTCTTTCCAGAAGAACGATCGGACGGGCAGATGACCTGAGCAGTTTTTCTTCTTCATCCGAGACCCGGCAGTATGCTCTGAGTTCCTGCATATCCCGGAACATCACTGCCAGCGGCTTCTTTTCGCGGTTTTTAAAATCACGCAGCCGCGCCGCCGCTTCTCTTCTGTCCGCACGGAAGGCAAAATGGAAACCGCCGATATCCAGAACCGCACCGACCTTTCCTGTTTTCAGGTCAGCCACAGCCGTCTTCAGCGCCTCTTCCCCGGAACAGACAGCCGGTTTATCAGCCTCTTCTCCGGAGCAGACAGCCGGTTTATCAGCATCTTCCGCGGAGCAGAACGCCGGTTTGTCAGCATCTCCCGCGGAGCAGAACGCCGGTTTATCCTCGAATGCTTCTGCCGCAGCGGCGCCCGAAGGCGTATAGATCAGCTCCGGTCCGCAGTCATGACAGCTGACCGTCTGTGCGTAATGCCGCCTGTCGGAAAGTGTTGTATATTCAGCGCGGCAGCTGTCGCACATCGGAAAGATATCCATGGTCGTCGTTTCACGGTCATACGGCACCGCTTTCATAATAGAAAATCTCGGTCCGCAGCTTTTACAGCTGATAAAAGGATAGCGGTATCTCCTGTTGGCCGGGTCACGCATTTCACGGACACAGTCCGGGCAGACCGTAATATCCGGCGGAAGGATCCTCACCTCATCCTCTGAGCGGCTGCTGGGCAGGATAACAAAGTTCTCCCTGGCCTGCTTCCCACGAAAAAGAGCAGCGCCCGCCTCTTCGGCACGGTCCTGCTCCCTCCGTCCGCTGTGAATTTGCCTGATCTCAATGCCGGAAATCATGGATCCTGCCGGCGCCTCCGTGCGGATATCCCCCACGAAGCTTCTGATTCTGTCTTCATCAGCGAAGGCATCGATGATCACGATGCCCCCGCTGTTTCTCACATTTCCACTGATATGATCCCGTTCAGCAAGTTCCCTGATGAACGGACGGAATCCGACGCCCTGGACCAGTCCGCGGACCGTGATCCGATACGCCTTCATACCTTCTCTCCGGCTTTTACCGCATCTGCAGACTTCTTCTCTGCGGCCGCCGTCTCCGGTTTCTGCGCTGCAGGCGCTGCTGCCGGCTTCTGAGCTGCCGCAGTTGCTGCCTCAGTCTTTTTCGCTGCGGGCGCTGCTGCCGGCTTCTGAGCTGCTGCAGCTGCTGCCTCAGGCTTTTTCGCTGCGGGCGCTGCTGCCGGCTTGCCTGCTGCTGCCGCCGGCTTCGGAGGTTCCGGCGGTCTCACGAATTTATCGATCTGCTTCGTTCCGTCCGGTTCCGTGTAGCCCGGCACAATGTGCAGGCATTTCTTCGGACACTTCATCGTGCAGTAACCGCACTGCACGCAGTCCATACGGTTGATCTCCCAGGTTCTTGCCTTCCGGTCTACCTTGATCGCGCCGGACGGGCAGTTCAGCGCGCAGAGCGTACACGAAATGCACTTATCAATCTCAATTTCAATGTGGCCTCTGCTGCCCTCGGGAAAATCGATCGGCTCGGCAGGATATTTTGTCGTAACCGGTTTTTTGAACAGGTTGGCAAGCATTGTGCCCTTAAATGACATAATTCCCATTTTTCAAGCCTCCTTACCGCTCCGTGCAGCTGATGCACGGGTCAATGCTGACAACCAGAATGCCTACATCGGCGTAATTCGCGCCCTGAAGCATCTTGCAGAGAGCCGGCAGGTTGGCAAAGGTAGGGGTACGGATTCTGAACCGGTTGAGGAACCTGGTATTCTCACCGTGAACATAATAGATGGCCTCGCCTCTCGGCTGCTCAATCCTGACCATGGCCTCGCCGTTCGGCATGCCCTTCACCGGTACATTCAGATCTCCCGCCGGCAGCATATCCAGTGCCTGACGGACAAGCTGAATCGACTGGAAAATCTCCTTCGTTCTTACCAGAATCCTCGCGTAGCAGTCGCCCTCCGTCGAAATGATCGGCTCAAAATCAAGCTTTCCGTACGCTTCATATCCGGTCAGTCTCATATCGTATTTCAGTCCGCTGGCTCTGGCGAACGGTCCGGCGGCGCCGAGATCATGCGCCTCCTGTTTCGTCAGCACACCGATACCTCTCGTTCTCTTCTGGACAGAGGCGTCACCGAAGAACGTCTTCTCGACATTCTTCATATCCTCTTCGATCTTGTCGAGATTGTCTTTGATATAGCGGATCTGATCCTCATTCAGATCGCGGTGTACGCCGCCGACCTGGTTTACAGAAAAAATCAGTCTGCCGCCTGTTGTGTGCTCCAGCATATCCAGCACATGCTCACGGATTCTCCAGCACTCATAGAAAAGGCTCTCGAAACCAAAGGCATCGGCTGTCAGTCCCATCCAGAGCAGATGGGAGTGCATTCTCGCAAGCTCCATCCAGATCGTGCGGAGGAATCTGGCTCTCTCCGGCACTTCCACGTTCATGATCTGCTCCACTGCCTCGCAGTATCCCATGCCATGGCCGAAGGAACAGATGCCGCACGTTCTCTCGGCGACATATACCATCTCATTAAAATCTCTCTTTTCCACCAGACCCTCAAGTCCTCTGTGGATAAATCCGATATTCGGGATTGCCTCTTCGACGACTTCATCCTCTACGACGAGGTCCAGATGGATCGGCTCCGGAAGCACCGGATGCTGGGGGCCGAAAGGAATGACACTTTTCTTTCCCATTATTCGCCGCCTCCTTCTTTTTCATCTTTTTTATGAATAATCCTGATTCCGGCGCCGTCCGCCTGTTCGCCTGCGGCCTTCTGATCAGCCGGTGCCGGCGTGGCTTCGCCGCCTTCTGCCGTTTCACTGATATCCGGCATATGCGCTGCTTCTTCTGCTGCAGCACGGATTTCCTCTGCTTCAACTTCCTTGGCTTTCTTCGCCTTCTTGTTCAGCAGCGGCTCCTTCTCGTTGATCCGGTAGAACCTTCCGTGATAATCTCCGTCGATCATCTCAATGGACAGACCGAAAAGCTCCGACATTTCATTCTCATAATAATTGGCATAAGGATACGAGTCGCAGATGCTGGGGATCGTCTCATTGAGGCCCACCATCACCCGCACATTTGTCATCTCATATGTATCATCATCCGTGAAGGAATACAGCACCTCATACTGATTATTTACCGCCGCGCAGCAGATCTGAATCAGTCTGAGATTCTGCTGACGCTTGCGCATCACGGTGACCAGAAGCTCACTTAAAGGAATATCTTCATACTTCTGAACAGGATTGATCACTGTCATGATTTTTCTCCTTTCCGCTCGAGCTTCTGCTTTTTCATCAGCGCATCATGCTCCTCCGATCTCTTCTGGAAGAGATCCCTTGCCTTGATGATGCCGTCGATGATCGACTGCGGTCTCGCAGCGCATCCGGGCACATAAATATCAACCGGAATCACCTTGTCAGCGCCGCCCATAATGTTGTAGCAGTCCTTGAATACACCGCCGGTGCAGGCGCAGATGCCCACAGCCACCACCACCTTGGGTCTCGGCATCTGATCATAAAGCTGTTTTACTACCGGCGCGTTCTGCGCATTGATGCCCCCTGTGATCAGCAGAATATCTGCCTGCATGGGATCACCAGTATTCTCCACGCCGAGACGCTCCGCGTCATAGACCGGCGTCATGGACGCCAGCACTTCAATATCGCATCCGTTGCAGCTGGATCCGTCATAGTGAAGGATCCAGGGCGAACGTTTTACCTGAGTCATTGATTTTTCCTCCGAACCGCCGTCATACAACCATCAGAATAATCAGGTTGACACCGGCGCAGATAAGCGTAACTGCCCATGAAAGAATAAGCATATCCTTCCATTTCAGGCGCGCGCAGGTATTATCGATCAGTATTTCCAGAAAATACACAAGAAGAATCACGATCACAGCAGCCAGAATGCTGATCGGACTGCTGTTCAGAATGAAGGTGGCCACGACGGCAAGCATGAGGATGTTCTCATACCATTCCGTGATCTCGAAATAAGCCAGATTCTTCGCGCCCATCTCCGTCGTGATACCTTTGACCAGCTCCTGATGAGCGTGCGTCGACTGCGCCGTATCAAACGGCGACTTGCGCATTTTGACCGTAAGAATGAAAACGAAAGCCACGAAAAATCCGGGCAGCTTCACGATCGCACTGATCGGCTGGGAAATAATCGTTTCAACATTGAATGTTCCGGTTGCCAGATAAAATCCGACCGCTGCCAGCAGCATGGCAGGTTCAACTGCCATATCCTGCACCAGTTCTCTCTGCGCGCCCATGGAGCTCATGGGCGAACCCGTCACAACTGCTGCCAGATACAGGAAAACAGACGAGGTCGTCAGGATGAAGAAGACCATCAGCATATCCACGCCCGCAAAGAACAGACAGCCGGTGATCACGGTAAGTACCATATAGGATGTGATCAGGAATCCCTGTGCCCGGTCAACGCCGATGACCTGCTTTTTCAGAAGCTTCGCCACATCATACAGCGGCTGGAGTACAGGCGGTCCCACACGGCGCTGCATGCGCGCGGAGATTTTTCTGTCAAAACCAACAAGAAGCGCGCCCAGAAACGGCGCAGCAATCACATAAAGAATGACCAGTATCACACTTTTTGTCGTCATACCGCGCCTCCCAGAACCATGGCGATCATAACAACGATAACCGCCGTCGAAATAATCTCACTCGGCATCATCAGCCGACGCTGACCGAATACCGACTTGAAATACAGATTGGAAACCACAAGCTTCTTCTCATTGCCGAACGAATCAACAAATCCGTCGTTCTTTCCTGTATTGATACCGTTCATATAGGAAAGTTTAATGTTCATCGCCATGCTCTTGTTTCTCAGGTACGCAAAAATCGGCACCGCGAAGAAGAACAGGATCAGCAGAACCAGCAGATACAGCACGCCGTTGGAAATTACCTGTTCATATCTGCCGAAGAGCTCGGAAACAAGCGGGTCCACGTAAATGCCCGAAAGAAGCGGGAACAGTGCGCAGATGGCAATCATCATCACCGTATGAACGGTGAGGGAAACCATCTCGTTCTTTCTCGTGATATCTTTCACCACAGGCTTTGAAGATCTCATGATCAGTTTGCCGAGCCACTTGGTCCAGTAGAAGGACGTGGTCGCTGAACCGAAGACGATGAAGAATACCAGAATAATATTTCTCTCATCGACAGAGGCCTTCAGTGCTGCCCACTTGGAAATCAGCATACCGAACGGTGCGAGATACATGCCGCAGATACCGATAAACATGATAATGGCAAGCTTCGGCAGTCTGTAAAGCAGTCCCTGCATCTCCTCAAGGTCTCTGGAGTGAAGCGCATTCTCCGTTGCTCCGACATCCTGGAACAGAAGCGACTTGCTGATCGCGTGGAAAATCATCAGGAAGACGCCGGCCCAGATGGTCTCAGGTCTTCCGACGCCCGCGCACGCAACCATCAGTCCGAGGTTCGAGATGGTGGACATGGCAAGCACCTTCTTCGCATCGCTCTGTGCGATCGCCATGAAGGACGCCGCCAGGAAGGTAAAGCCGCCGATAAAAGCGACCATGTTGCCGCTGAGCTTGCCGCTCATGGCAGGTGACAGACGGAACAGCACATAGATGCCCGCCTTGACCATCGTCGCACTGTGCAGCAGTGCCGATGAAGGTGTAGGCGCAACCATCGCGCCGAGCAGCCACTTGGAAAAAGGAAGCTGCGCAGCCTTGGTCAGCGCCGCAAAGGCAATCAGTGTCACGGCAACCATCGCTGCCGGTTTGTACATCTGGCCATACACCACCAGTTCCTGCAGGTCCGTATTTCCTGCATCCAGGGCATAGTAAATAATGCCTGCCGCCAGCGCGCACCCGCCGAGCAGGTTCATCCACAGAGCCCGGAACGAGTTCGTAACGGCTTCCTCCAGCTGTGTGTAACCGATCAGGAGGAACGAGCAGACAGATGTCGTCTCCCAGAAAAAGTCGATCCACAGAAGATCTGACGAAAGCACGAAACCGAACATTGCACCGAGGAACAGAAACAGAATGCAGAAAAAGTAATATCTTCTGTCCCGGATGTTCGTATGGTAATGCTGATATCCGTGCATGTAGCCGACCGCATAGATAACGATCAGGCTGCCGATGATGCCGACAATCAGACACATGAGGATCGACAGATGATCTACGTAGATCCTCTTGTACTCATCCATCTCCGGGCCCGCGATCTCGAGCCAGGCGATGCCGATTGTCGGAACGATGGACAGAAGGCTGATATACCACCTTCTGTTTTTCACGCAGAGAACCGTCACCACACACATGAGAACGATTTCCGCGATGAGAATAATCCTGTCGGCTGCCTCTGTGTTCACATAGAGCTCAACCGGCTTCGCACCACCTGCGATCCAGCTTACACACAAAAAAACAGACGCCGCCATGATAATGGCCGCGCTCACGTATGCTACCGCGTTGCGTACCTTATTGACTCTGATGCAGAACATCAGCAAAGCTACGACAAACGGGAAGCATATTAAAAACGGTATGACTTCCATGAAAGGGTTCCTCCTGCAGTCCCTGCTTTCTCCGCGCCCTTCTTCGGCGCTTCGAAAAAAATTTTACCCTTCAGATGCCCTGCGGATGTATTCCGTGGTACTCCCGAAAAAAATCCTGTAAAGCATCCTTACGATGGTTTATATTATATAATATCCTGCACAAAATAGATAGTATTTTTATTAACAAACTTTCAGATCTGGTTACTGTATAAAGCCGTCGTCAAGCAGGCGTTTTTTGGGCATGCAAAGCATGCACATAAAACTGCATGCTTGAACGACGCTAACATGTATGAGCATGGAGCGATGCGATAGCATCGCGAGAATGCGAATATGCGCGGGCAGTGAGCCGCATCCGCACACACGAAGTGTGATGCGGTGAGGCCGCGTCAGACCGACAAAGTCGGTCACATGTGACAGCTGCGAGAGTTGCGAAGCAACGAAGCAGCTGGCTTTATACAGTATGTGGCTCAGCCACAGCCGCTCGCAAAGGGAAATACGTCTGCAGGAGAAAAACAGACAGGAAAAGAACAATGCACGAACTGAGTTATGTAATGAGCCTGGCAAAGCAGGCAGCCAATGCCGCAGAACAGAATCATGCCGCAAAGGTGGAGGCAGTATCCGTCTCCATCGGCGAAATGACAGGACTTGTGCCTGAATATATGGTGCGTTACTGGTCCTCTGCCGTGAAGAATACGGTTCTTGACGGTTCCGAACTCCGGGTCACTCTGGTCCCGGTTGAGATCCGGTGTGCGCAGTGCGGAGATACCTATCACCCTTCTGCAGAAAATGAATACCTCTGTCCACGATGCCGTACCGCCAGAGGAAGGCTCCTGCACGGCAGAGAATTCATGATCGACTCCATCACAGTAGATGACGAAGAAGACCCGGAAAGTCCGGAAGATCCGTAAGATCTGATAAATCGGAATAACATTGAAGGAAATCCTGAAAAGCTTCCATAAAGCCATGTTCAGCCCATGACCCTTATTTTCGCATGCAGCATATTCAGCACACGTTTCTTGTCGGCGCTCCATGCCGGGGCAATCAGAAGCTTCTTCGGACCATCTCCGGTCATACGGTGAATCACCGTCGTTTCCGGCAGAATCGACAGGCATGCTGCAACGAGATCCGTATACTCCTCCATCGACATCTTCAGAAAATCTTCCGGCACCGCGCTGTATTCCCGTGCCATTTCCGTTCCTTTCAGGATATGCAGCAGCTGAAGCTTGACGCCGGACAGCGGCGGATCCAGCTGTGACAGGTACCGTACCGTGTCCAGCATATCTTCCCGCGTCTCCCCCGGAAGTCCCAGAATCACATGAACAATCACACTGATTCCCATTGCCGTGAGGTTCCGGTATGCCTCCTCAAAAACCGGGAGATCATATCCACGGTGAATGCGCCTCGAAGTTTTTTCATGAATGGTCTGAAGACCCAGCTCGATCCATACCGGTTTGATCCGGTTCAGATCCCGTATCATGGCAAGCATTTCCGGCGGCAGACAGTCCGGCCTTGTTCCGAGGGACAGAATCACGATTTCCGGACGGCTGACTGTTTCCGTATAGAGCTTCCTGAGCCGTTTCTCATCTCCCCACGTATTCGTATACGACTGAAAATACGCGATATATTTCCTCTGATCCGGAGGAATCGACGCCGGAATCTTCGCGTCCACTCTCTGCCTCGCCAACCGTATCTGTTCATCAACCGGAAGGAACGGTGCGGCAAAATCGCCCGAGCCGCCTTCAGAACAGAACGTGCATCCGCCGGTACCGATCGTTCCGTCCCGGTTCGGACAGGAACACCCGGAAGAAAGGGCGAGCCTGTAGATTTTCTGACCGTATCTCTGTTTCAGATATTCTGATACCGTGATCAACCGTTATTCTCCCGTAAATTTCTCTGCAGCACCTGCCTCACGATCTGCATCTCCGCAAAACGTGCCTCACGATCTGCATCTCTGCAGCATGCGCCTCACGATCTGCATCTCCGCAGCACGCGTCTCACGATCTGCATCTCCGCAGCACCCGCCGCACGATCTGCATCTCCGCAGCAACAGCCTCACAGTACGTAAGTGGTAAATAATCGGTACCTTGACAAGGAAAAGGCCGTTCCTTTAGGAACGACCTCATATACAAACAACAATCAGGTTTTCGATGGCTTTGGTG
>ONOC01000043.1 GCA_900319355.1 uncultured Eubacteriales bacterium
CTCACGTATTTTCTGGAGAATCAGGGCATTGCCCTCTCACGTGAAAAAATCCTGAACAACGTATGGAATTATGATTATTTCGGAGATGCCAGAACCATCGATACTCATGTGAAGAAACTGCGCAGTAAAATGGGAGATAAGGGCGACTATATCAAAACCATATGGGGCATGGGCTACAAATTCCAGCCGGATGACAGTGAATCATAAGATACCGTATCCGGCGCGACCGGAGCCAGGAGAAGAGGCATCTGCCGGTGCGGAACGGCGGATGCTTTTTTATTTACGCAGACAGTGAGCTGCACCCTCATACATGCGAGGTGTGGAGAAAGCTTCGATAACAGGATAAGGGCTTTGTCTGAGGAGAAAAAATGAAATACGATTTTACATCAGTGATTGACAGACGGGGAATGGACGCCACAGCGGTAGATGCTGCCGGAAAGCGTGTCTGGGGATTTGAACCCGGTGCGCCGGCGGAGGGTTTTGATTTTATCCCGATGTGGGTGGCGGATATGAATTTCAAAACCTGTCCGGCCATTACGGACGCACTGATCAGACGGGCACAGCATCCGCTGTTCGGCTATTTTGTGCCGAAGGACGAATATTACGATGCCATTATCCGATGGCAGGAGAAGCGGAATCATGTGACGGGTCTTGCCAGAGAGAATATCGGATATGAAAACGGAGTGCATGGCTTTATCTCGAGCGCGATCGATGTACTGACACAGCCGGGCGACAGGATTTTTCTGCATCGGCCGTATTACGTGGGCTTTATCGGGGACATCATCGGCAAGGGAAGGCGCCCGGTTTACAGTGATCTGAAGAAGGACAGCCAGGGCATCTGGCGCATGGATTATGACGAGATGGACCGTCAGATACGGAAAAATCATGTCCGGCTGGCGATTTTCTGCTCGCCCCATAATCCGTGCGGCAGGGTGTGGACCCGGGAAGAAATTGAAAAGGCAATGGAAGTGTTCCAGAAAAACGGCTGCCTCGTGATCAGCGATGAGATCTGGTCAGATCTGACCTATACAGGCCATCCCCATGTCCCGACGCAGATGGTCAGCGACTGGGCGCGTGAGCATGTCCTTTCGGCGTACGCGCCGAGCAAGACGTTTAATCTGGCCGGTCTGATCGGGAGCTATCATATTATCTACAATCAGGCACTCAATGAAAAAATCACCCGCTTTTCAGCCAACACGCATTACAATGAAATGAATGTGTTCAGTGAGCATGCGCTGATCGCGGCTTACAGCAGCGAGGGCCAGGCGTGGACCGATGAGCTCAGGAGCGTTCTGGAGGACAACTGCCGTACGGCGGTCAGATTCATGCAGGACAATTTCGAGGGCGTTGAGGTATCGATGCCAGAAGGCACCTATATGCTGTTTCCTGACTGTACCGGTTTCTGCCGGAGGACAGGAAGAAGTATCGATGAGGTTCTGCACGCAGGATGGCATGTGGGCGTCGGCTGGCAGACCGGCCGTGCCTTCGGGGGAGAATATAACATCCGTATCAATGTGGCACTGCCGAAGACAAGGCTCATGGAAGCGCTTGAGCGAATGCGGAAATATGTATTCACGGATAAGAAAATGGCTGCCTTTACCCGGATTGAAGGTGAAGGGCAGGCTGACAGATCACCGGAAGAAACAGAACGGAATGATGAAACAGATGATGAGTCGCGGAACAGGGCTGCGACTGAAGCAGAGCAGGACGGGGCAGGCGATAAAATCAGCGTGAAGCCCGGTACGGCAGAGAATACCGGTACATCAGTATCCGGAACAGATCAGGCAGAGAGAGCCGCCACAGGGGAGTCTGAGATGCATCAGGCAGAGAATGCCGGCACAACAGCGTCTCAGACGGATAATGCAGCGGCTTCCGGCAGCGAACAGCATCATGAGCATAAGGAAGGCGATGACGATCCGCAGGATTTTACGGCCAGCTGGGTATACAATGAAGACGGTCTCCTGATGGTATCGGATGACAGGAACCGTGATCTTACCGTGGCAGCCGTGAAGAGACTTCTCGGAAATTATCCGGTTGAAGAATGTCATCTCGCGGGTTTTGTCAACGGCAGCATCGTGAGTAACAGAGACATGCAGGAGGCGCAGAATTACGGCAGAATTCTGCTGAACGGCGGACTGAAGATTCCGGATTTCTTCACGGAAGAGGAGTGCATCAAGCTGCGGCAGATCGGGATTTTCTGAAGTCTGCTGTCTGAAAAGGCAAACAGCGAACAATCGCAGAAATAAGATTAAAGTGATAATAATCCGTCGGCTGAGCCTGATATCTGACAGGTTTCGCCGACGGATATTTTTTAAAGACAGATAAATCAGAAATTCAGTGCGTTGACTGCGGAACGATCACTGATCCTGTGATAAACCGGCGCTTTCGTGTCGGAGGTATCGAACTGATCAAAGCGTCCTGAAACCATGAGCTTTGAAGTCAGAGGACTGCTGCCTCCTGCGAGATAATATTTTGTTTCCTCGCCCATGCCGGTTCCCGCTGATCACTCCATATGGATCAGCCCGTTTCCGGAGACCGTACAAAAAACTGCCATATGGGCTGTGCTTCAGGGACAGGCGGAAGCGCGTCAGGGACGGAAGTCTCTGGAAAGTATATTGAGCCTTTTGAAAAATCTATGATACAATATCCTCCGTTGTTGTTATAATAACTATGTATGCGCTGCATGGGGAAGAATTCCGTGCGGCATCTGAGTAACAGAAAAGAGATTGCATTGTTTCGGGAGTATCAGCAGATATGAGAAGAGGAAAAACACCGGTCTGGGTCTATATCGTCAGCGCGCTGCTTGCCTGTCTTGCGGTCGGAGCCTATACGGTTCTGGAGACAGGCACTTATGCAGAAGCCGATGTCGCGGACAGTTCTGAAGAATTTCCTGCGGAGACGGAAAAAGGAATCATACCGGATCTGAAGGGAATGAATTATACGGAAGCTGTTGAAACGGCAGAAAAAAGCGGGTACACCGTTGCTGTGGAAGGAACCGATGAGAAGGCAGACGCACAGGAGGCGCTGGTAACTTCTCAGACGGAAACGGCAGGAGATACGGCTGCAGAAGGCGATGAGGCGGTCATTCATGTGCAGGTCAGCACACCTCCCGCCGGACCGGCTGATTTTGCTCTGACAGGCAGGGCGGACAATACGAAGATTCTGAACAGAACGAAGGATAAGAACGGCAATATCACCGGCGTTTATGCGTATGATGAGACGGGCAGGCTGCTGCAGTCGGAGACCTATACCTGGAAGGACGGAAGTATCGAGTCGATGGTACTGGGCGACGGAGACGGGAAGGTCACCGAGACGGCGGAACTGGACAGTACGGCGGATATCACGGACGGCAGTGCGGATGCCGCCGGAGGACAGATGCTTACCTACACGGTAAAATCTGAGGACGGAGACGGATATACGCTGGCGAGAAGTCTGGATCAGAATCAGATTCTCAGAAAAAGCAGCAGTTATACGGAAGACGGCAGGGTGACCGACGAGCGGCAGTTTGATGCTGACGGCGCTCTTCTTTCGGAGACAACCTGTGCGGAAGACGGGTCCTCAGATGAACTTCAGTACAGCGGACTGACTGTCACCGGGGAAAAGAAGACGGCCGCGGACGGAAGCGGTGAATACAGTGAATTTGCTCTTGACGGCACTTCTGTTCTCAGAAATGAAAAATATGCGGCCGGCGGCGCGCTGTCGGAGGCGACCGATTATCTCAGCGACGGCACCGTGGTAAGAACCGTCAGATTTTATGAGGGCTCGGTTCTCACCTCGTATCGTCCTGCGGCGGCATCAGCTGTCACGGAAGACAGTGTGAAGGCTACAGCGGAAGCGGCAGGTGAGACGGCGGAGACCGGAAGTGAGGAGGGATCAGACAGCGTTTCCTATACAGACAGGAACGGCCTTGCGATGAAGTATCTTTTTGCCGAAGACGGAACGCTGCAGGAGGCTTCCGTCACAGGAACGGACAATGTCCGCTTTGTGGATACTTATGAGGGCGGTACGCCCTCTGTGACTGACCTGTATGCCACCGACGGATCTTACAGTGAGATCACCTGGGGCGATTCGGAGACGACAGATCTTTTCCCTTATGCTGCGGATGGAACAGAGGATGATTCCGTTGTCTACAGCGTATCGGCATCCGTCGGAGATGACGGCGTGCCGGTCATGACGACGGACTACGCGCGGGAGATGCTGGGCGGTTCAGGCTATACGGAAGACGGTGTCTCTGAAGACGCGAAGACCTGGCAGCTGGATATCATCAGCGCGATCAATCAGAACGGAATGAACGCGACATATACGCTGAACGGAAAGCAGGTTTCCATGAAGGAGCTTGCCGGAACGGCAGGCATCAGATACTGCACCGGCTTTGATACCGATGCCGGCGCCGTGGTCTCTGAGACTGATTTTTCCACCGGAGAAAGTTCCGGTGCGGAAAACGGGGAAACGAATCAGAATGCGGGGACAGCGGGCACTGCGACTCAGAATACAGGTACGGCAGCGGCAGGTGCGGTAAACGGCAATAACACCGGTGCGGCAGGCAATACAGGCGGTGCGGCAGCAAATACAAATACCGGCGGCAATACGAATGCGGGAACCGGTACAGGTACCGGCACCAGTACCGGCACCAATACCGGCAGCAGTACCGGGACGACCGGTACCGGAGGGAACACCGGGACGGATACCGGTACCGGAACCGGCGGCAATGCTTCGAATCAGAACACGTCGAACAGCTCCACTTCCGGCAATACGAATACTTCCGGAAATCAGGGCGGTTCGGGTACAGCTTCCGGCGGCATGCCGGCGGCTGTCACGGAAACAGGGACGGATAATAACAATCTTTACTGAGACTAAGACAAGGAAGAAATGAGGAATTCAGATGACGGCACTGCGCAAGGACGGTAATACTCCTGTGGATGACGAAACAATGGATGAGTCCCTGTATGTTGAAGAAATGCCAGCGGACAGCAGATGGATGGAACAGGTGCGGCTCGATGATGAGGCATGGCTGAAGCAGCACAGGGCAGAACAGCCGGCAGGACAGGGCGGAGCGGCTGAGGCGCCTGCGGACAGGCCGGCGAACGGAGAACCGGCCGGCCGGAATGCGCAGACGACGGAAGCACCTTCCTCCGAGGATCTGGCCTGGAAGGAAGAACTCGAACGGGATTTCAGCGCATGGATCCCGGGCGATGGCAGTACGGCGAAAACGGAAGACGCTACAGAAGAAAAAGAAAAGACAGAGGCGGGATCTGCGAAAAACCGGGATAATGGAAAGAGCGGCAGCAGCAGAAAAAGGAAGAAAAAGAGCAGCGAAAATCTGAAGAACGGGAATCTGAAGAACGACAGTCAGCAGGGCGGCAGTCAGAAGAACGACAGTCAGAAGGAAGGCAGTCAGAAGGAAGGCAGTCAGAAGGACGACAGTCGGAAGGATGACAGCAGGAAAGAAAACGTGCAGCAAAGTCCGGATGGCACGACGGATACGGAGAATGCGGTTCATGTGAATGCATCTCAGGATCTGGATTCGTGGGAGGATATCCCTGAGGATGTCGAGACGGCGGGCGCAATGCCACGGCCGCATATCTCCGGACCGGCGGTGATTCTTGACCTGCTTGTGATCATTCCCGCGCTGCTGACGGTTTTTGCCACAGCACAGACATGGCATTTTACGGCAGATACGGGAAGCGTATCTGCTCCCGGGCTTTCGCTGCCCGGCATCAGTGTATCTTTTTTCTGCGGCATTCTGATGGTTCTCTGCGGTCTGATCCTGCTCCTCTTTTTAAGAATGGGGAAAACGGAATCCGTGATGCTGGTCCGTGTCCTGATCGGACTTGCGGTCGCGGCCATGGCAGGTGCGGCAGTGTTCGTCTGCTATGAATATGCGGAGGCAGACGCCGTACATCTCGGTACGGATCCGTATGTTGTTTTTATCCTGAATATTTTCTGTTTTATGTTTTCGGAAATTCTTTTTCATCGGGTGATATCAGATCTTCACGCTGCCTGGGGGGATTGAAGGAATGAAACATTCCATTCAGAAAAAAGTTGCGTTTACCTTCATTTTTACCATGGTGATCGTACTCGTTGCCATGGGTGTTTATGAGTTCTTTTTTATTGATGACTATTATGCCTATCATAAAAAGAAGATTCTGAAGGAAAGCTGGTCGATGGTCAATTCTTCTTCCGGCGGAAAGCAGGGAGATGACGGATCTTTTGATGTGTCAGAGGTATTCGAGAGATTCTGCTCGGCCAACGGACTGACGTATTCTGTTACGGATTCTTCGCTGACGAACATTGTCACCAATGCGGAGGATGGAAGAATGATGGCCGGCCGGCTGTTCGGCAACGTACTCGGCATGGAAGATGATAACACCGAGGTGCTGGAAGACAGCGGTGAGTATCACCTGATCAAAATCCAGGACCGCTTCAGCAGGCTGACTTACCTGGAACTCTGGGGCATGCTCAATAACGGCGATTACTACATCGTCTACAGTCCGATCGAGGAGATAGATGACGCGGCCAGGATTTCCCTGAGCTTCTATATCTATATCGGCATCGTTTCCGTAGTCATCGGGACCATCGTGATCTGGTTTCTGTCCAGAAAAATCGTCGAACCGGTACGTCAGCTGACCGAACAGTCGAAACGGATGGCGGAGCTTGATTTTGATGCTCATTATAACGGAAAGAGTGAGGACGAGATCGGGGAACTCGGACGCAATTTCAACACCATGAGCGACAAGCTGAAGAAGGCAGTCGGAGAACTGAAGAGTGCCAACGCAAAGCTTGAAAAGGATATCGCCGAGAAGACGCAGACGGATGAGATGCGGAAGGAGTTTCTGGCCAATGTATCTCATGAGCTGAAGACACCGATCGCCCTGATCCAGGGGTATGCGGAAGGGCTGAAGGACAATGTCAATGACGACCCGGAAAGCAGAGACTTCTACTGCGATGTCATCATCGATGAGTCTGCGAAGATGAACAACATGGTCCGCCAGCTTCTGACGCTGAATCAGCTCGAAAACGGCAACGACATGCTTGAGATGGACCGGTTTAATCTGACGGAACTGATCGACGGGGTGATCGCGAAGCTGAAGGTCATGTCGGAAAATGCCGGCGTGAGCATTCTTTTCGATGATTCGAAGGGCTTTTTTGTCTGGGGCGATGAATTCATGATCGAAGAAGTGGTCACGAATTATCTGACGAATGCCATCCATCACTGTGAGGGCGAAAAAGCGATTGAGGTGACCTGCCGGGAAGATAACGGCATCGTTACGACGACCGTATTCAATTCCGGCAAGCCGATTCCGGCGGATGCCATTGATCATATCTGGGAGAAGTTTTACAAGGTGGACCGCGCCCGCACGAGAGCTTACGGCGGCAACGGCATCGGCCTGTCCATCGTGAAGGCCATCATGGACAGGCACCAGCAGAAGTGCAGTGTTAGAAATTACGACAACGGCGTGGCGTTTTCCTTTACGCTCGAGAGCAAGAGCGGACTGTAAACCGGCACTGTTTATACGTCCGGATTTTCAGACCGGTCGTACAGACTCCGGTACAGCCGGCTGGTGATGGAAGCCGTGATACGGTCACGGGTGACACCGGCGGGCAGACCGTCCAGATGGATGCCGATCCCGATAACAGCCACGTCAATACAGCCGGATTCAAGGTCGGAGGCAAGTACCTCGCAGAGGATGCCTCCGATTTTTCTGTCTCCGTCATAGATGTCGTTGATTTTTTCTGTGTGAATCTCGTGGGACTGCTGCGCTGCTGTTTCAGCATTTCCCAGGTTCTGGCGGCAGATCCCGGAAAGGGTTCCGGTGACGGCATCAGCGGCAGCGCGGCTGATGAAGCTGACTTCCGTGAAGGGGAGCCTGAGCGGCAGCAGGAGCGTCATGTATACGCCCTTCGCCGCGGGGGATTCGAAGGTACTGCGGTTGTGGCCGCGTCCGCGTGTCTGTTCCTCTGCCGCAAGCAGTGCCGGGCCACGGAAGCCGTCGGCTATCATTCTCTCGGCTTCCCCGTTGGTAGAGTCAATGGTACGGAATACCCGGATCTCTATCCGGTCCGGCTGAGTGAGAAAGGCACGGATTCCGTCTGTCGTGAGCAGATCCGTCCCCTTTGCGATGCGGTAACCCTTCCGTCCGACGGATTCAATCGGATAACCTTCCTCCTGGAGAGAACGGACAGCCTTCCATACGGCGGTCCTGGAAACCCGGTACAGATCGGCCAGCTGCTGTCCCGACATGACAGAACCTTCGTTCGATTTTAATTCTCTGTACAGATCTTCTTTCAGCATCATCATTTCCATCCTGTTCCGCTGTTTTCAGCAATCAGTATACAACAATAATGGCGGCAAAATTGAAATTATATGATATTTCCGATGTTTTTGGGCTGCCCGTGGGAAATAGTGAGAATCCGGTTTAAATTAACTGAGAAAGTCGTTCTTACTAAAATCATGATTTTTTGCTATAATAATAAAGAAAAAATGATTAGTGTACATAAAAGAAGAGTGAGGCACAAATGTACAAGAAAGGCGATTATATTGTTTATGGATCAGACGGACCTTGTTTAGTTTATGATGTGACGAAGCTTAATATTCCGGGATGTGACAGACACAGAAAGTATTATGTCCTTCACCCGGTGATTTCCGACAAGAGCGTGGTTTACTGCCCTGTGGATAATCAGAAGGTGAAAATCAGAGACATCCTGAGCTCTGATGAAGCAAAGGAAGTTCTTTCCGGAATCAGTACACTTCCTGAGATGAAGATTGATAATGAAAAGTTCCGGGAGGAACGGTATCGTGAGGTGCTCTGCAATACGGATTTCAGTGACTGGATCCGTATGATCAAGATGCTGGTGATACGCCGTCAGAGAAGAGTGGATGAAGGCAGGAAGTTTACATCGATCGATGAGAAATACCTGAGAGAACTGGGAGAGATCGTGACCTGTGAACTTTCACTGGCACTGGGTGAGGACCATGATACAACGGAGGAGATGCTCCGGTCCCTCGTGAGCTGAAATGATAAACAGAATGTGAGCAGCAGAATACAGGTGCTTCCGCATAAACTGCGGGAGCACTTTTTTTACCCGAAAATCTTTGACATGATTCAGGGGCTGTACTATCATCATGCCTTGTAGATGCGGCGTATGACGGAGCGCGGCGCATGTTGTCCCGATGTTCTGCTGCACAGACGGATATGGAATACAGAGGTACAAGAGATGGAAAATTCCTGGAAATTTTTTGAAAACAGAGACTGCAGATATTTTCCCTGTCACAGCGGACTGACGGATTTTAACTGCCTGTTCTGTTACTGTCCGCTGTATCTGGCAGATCCCTGTCCGGGAACGCCGAAAACGCTGAAGAGAAAGGACGGATCGGTGGTACGCGACTGTACGTACTGCGTGTGGCCGCACAGACCGGAAAATTACGGCGCTGTCGTGAAGGCACTGGCGGAAGCCAACAGGAGCAGATCCGGGAAAAAATCATGCCGGGAGGAAGAAAACAGCACGAAGAGCGGAAAAAAGGTAATCTTCCTTGACATTGACGGTACGCTGACAACTTTCGGAGGTCAGCTGCCTTCTTCAGCAGCTAAAGCACTGAAGAAAGCAAAGGAAAACGGGCATGAGCTGGTGCTCTGCACCGGAAGGACCAGAACCCAGATTTATCCGATGCTGAGGGACTCGGGACTGTTCAGCGGCATGGTCTGCGGGGCAGGTGCGGATGTGGAGCGGAACGGCCGTGTACTGGAAGAACATTTTATCGATCAGGAACATCTGGCGCATCTTGTTGATTTTCTGGCATCGGTTCACGCCAGATATTACCTGCAGTGCCGGTCGGGACTGTACGGCACCTCGGAAATAATTCACTGCGAGAGGCAGATGTTCGGCGGAGATCCGGGCACGACAGCTGAACGGGAAAAGCTCTTCGGAAAGATTACGGAAGACAATGAACCGTGGAAAAGGCAGGATGTCAACAAACTGGCCTATTATGAAGCGGATGCCGGCATTGATGAGATCAGGAAGGCAGCCGGAGATTATTTTTACGTCATGGAATCCAGTTTCCGGATATCCGACAGATCAGACGGAGAGATAACGATCCGGGGCATCGACAAGGCTTACGGGATGCAGCTGTATCTGAAGGACGCAGGTGTCAGTAAAGAAGATGCCATTGCCTTCGGTGACGGGCCGAATGATTTTGAGATGATGGACTTTGCCGGCTGCGGTGTGGCGATGGGCAATGGTTCGGATGAGCTTAAAGAAAGGGCGGACCTGGTGACAGATCCGATCGATGAGGACGGTCTGGCGAATGCCTTTCAGAAGCTTGGGCTGATCTGACGGCAGTGCGGCAGGTAAAATTTCCGGCAGATGACAGGATCTGCCGTTGAAATACAGAAGATAAGCGCCGGGAAGAAAAGCCCGGAAAAGCCCCGGGGAGCGGGGCCCGGGAGGAGGATAAGGATGTCACTCAGAGGAGACAGAGACTTCCACCGCACAGGGGGAAGCGAGGAAAACAGAGAGAGAACCATCGTCAGGACAAGCATCGGAGGCATCATCGCCAATGTGCTGCTGGCTGTGTTCAAGGCTGTGGTCGGCATAGCTTCGAATTCTATCGCCATCACGCTCGATGCGGTAAATAATCTCAGCGATGCCGTTTCGTCGGTCGTGACCATTGTGGGAACGACACTTGCCGCCAGGATGCCCGACAGGAAGCATCCGCTCGGATACGGCAGAATGGAATACTTCTCGGCGATGATCGTGGCCTTCATTGTGCTTTATGCAGGCGTGGAGTCACTGATCGAGTCGATTAAGAAACTGATCAGCCCGGCTGTACCGGATTATTCCGCCGTGGCCCTGATCGTCGTGGCGGCGGCAGTCGTCGTGAAGATTTTTCTCGGGATGTTCTTTAAGAAAACAGGTAAGAGAGTGAATTCCGATTCGCTGGAGAATTCCGGTCAGGATGCCCTGCTGGACGCCGTGCTCTCCACATCGACGCTGATTGCGGCGATCATTTACCTGACGGCGGGTATCAGCCTCGAAGCCATTCTGGGTGTGATCATCTCTGTGGTCATTCTGAAATCAGGCATCGAGATGTTCACGGAAACGATCAGTCAGATGATCGGAGAGCGCTACGACACGGAAGCGACAAAGAAGATCAAAGCCGACATTGCGGAAATTGACGGCGTGCACGGCGTTTACGATCTGGTGCTCAGCAATTACGGACCGGATAAATGGGTCGGTTCCGTACATATTGCCGTACCCGATACCTGGACGGCGGATCAGATCGACCGGCTCTGCAGAAACATTACGACCACCATTTATGTAAAAGATAAGATTATTCTGACAGGCATCGGCATATATTCGCTTAACACCAGAAGTCAGGAAATTGCAGAAGAAGAGAAGAAGGTCAGAAAGGCGGTCATGGCGCATCAGTATGTGAAATCCATGCATGCCTTCTATTACTCAAAAGAGGACAGGCAGCTCCGGTTTGATATCGTGATGTCCTTCGATGATCCGGATATGGCCGGCACCTATTATGCGATTCATGATGAAATACAGAAGATGTATCCTGATCTGAAGATTGTGATTGCCATGGATCAGGATGTCAGCGACTGACAGAGGTGTGCAGCCGGTATCGTACGGCTGCATCTGAACACGATATAAACCACGGAAGACGGAGAATGATGTCATGAACAAAAAAGAAGTTATAGAGATCAGAAAGACACTGAAGGCCGACGACACCAGAATCCAGCGAATCTGCGGCTGCTATGTGGACGGCCACAAGCAGAAGGTTGCCGAGAACCGTGACGCGTTTCTTTCTCTTCAGGATGAGGAACTCCACAAGTATTCCGATATTCTGCGCAAGACAACGTCCGGCCAGATCGGAAAAAATCTGCTGAATCTGGCCTTCCCCCTCGCCGAGGAAGCGGAGGGAGGAAAACAGGCGGCACTTCTGGCGCTCCGCGATTCAGAGCTGAAAGACGATGAACTGCTGGAACAGTTTTATGACCGCGTGATCGATACCTATCTGTATGCGGAAAATTATCTGATTCTTGCAGCCTTCGGCGCTTATGATGTGCCCGGAAAGGCCTCCGACGGTCTGGAAATGACGGATGCCTCGGATTATGTCTACAATTTCATCCTCTGTGCCATCTGTCCGGTGTCTCTGTCGAAGCCGGGCCTTGTCTATGATTCCGGAAAGAACGGTTTCCGCGAGAACATTCAGGACTGGATGGTTCAGATGCCGGAGGTCGGATTTCTTTTTCCTGCTTTTAATGACAGAAACACGGATATTCACAGCCTGCTGTATTATTCGAAAAATCCTGAAATCCTGCACCCTGAGATCACGGAGAATCTCCTCGGTGTTGAGGTGCCGATGACGGCGGGGGCACAGAAGAAGACCTTCGACGCGATCATCGAGGAAACCTTCAGCGACCGCTGTGATTTTGACGTTGCCAAAACGGTGCATGAAAATCTGAATGCCCTGCTTGAGGGAAAAAAGGAGGAGCC
This sequence comes from uncultured Eubacteriales bacterium, assembly GCA_900319355.1. Taxonomy (GTDB): domain Bacteria; phylum Bacillota; class Clostridia; order Lachnospirales; family Lachnospiraceae; genus Bilifractor. The sequence continues at coordinate 12,505 of ONOC01000043.1, forward strand.
CGAACCGACGCCTCTGGACAAGCAGGAATGTCTTCGCTTTGTCCAGAACTGCGGCGCCGATGCGGATCAGCTGGCCGATTTTGAGAAGGCCTTTGATGAAGAAGCGGGTGAGAAGGGTGAACTGATGGCTTCGAATCTTGCCAGCACCAGGAAGTTCACCGTTCAGTCCGACGATGTAAAAATCTCCGTCGACTCTGCCAGGACCGACCTTATTGAGACACGGATCATCGACGGCGTGGAGTATCTGATGATCCCCGTCACCGACAATGTCACGGTGAATGGCATCCGGATCCGTTCCGGCAGACAGTAAAACTGAAAAAAATTAAATTCAGGGCTTGCATTTATCGGAGCAATTTGATAATATAGTCAGCGGTTGGTTGGTCAAGCGGCTAAGACGTCGCCCTCTCACGGCGAAAACATGGGTTCGATTCCCATACCAACTGCACTTTTTCAGGCATTCTCATTCGAGAGTGCTTTTTTTTTGCCCTGAGCAGCGCTGCCTGCCGGCTTTTGGGCACGGCAGACCGGTGAAGCGGCTCCCCCGGTTGACAAAATAGAACATTTGTTTTTATACTGTAGACACTGTGATCCGGAAATGTCGGAGGAATGTCATGGATTTTGATTGTGCGATTTTTGATCTGGACGGTACGCTGCTGGATTCCATGGGCGTCTGGGATCAGATCGATATAGATTTTCTGGCGAAGAGGGGCATCGATGTGCCTGATGATTACGCCATAAAAATCAACCGGATGAGGTCTTCGGAGATTGCGGTGTATACGATCCGCCGCTTTCATCTGAAGGACAAGCCGGAGGACCTTGTGCAGGAGTGGATCGATATGGCGATGGACGCTTATGCCAGCCGGCTTCCGCTGAAGGAAGGCGTGTTTACCTATGTCCGCGGACTGTATGAGCGCGGCATACCCATGGCAGTAGCGACTTCATCCGACCGCGCGCTGGTGCTGCCGGCGCTGAAAAGAACGGGTATCCTGCCGATGATGAAGGCCGTTGTGACTTCTGATGACGTCAGAGCGGACAAGGGCACCCCGGAGATTTACAGGTATGCGCTGGCAAGGATCAATGAGGCAACCGGCAGGACAGGTGATACACGGATTCAGCCTGCGGCGTGCGTGGTGTTTGAGGACATTCTGGAAGGTGTTCAGGGTGCGAAGGCCGGCGGCTTCCGTGCCGTGGGAGTCTATGATCAGCGAAACAGGAAAAATGAGGAAGCCATCAGAGCGGCATCGGACCGGTATATCCGTTCGTTCACGGAGCTTTCCTCGGACGAGAATCTTTTTTAAGAACCGGATGGCAGAAGACAGACAAGGAGTTGCTCATGGCAGCAGATAATTCATACAATGAAAACAGTATCAAGGTTCTCGAGGGACTGGAAGCGGTCCGGATGAGACCCGGGATGTATATCGGCAGCACGGGCCGGCGGGGCCTGAACCACCTGATCTACGAGATTGTCGACAACTCGGTGGATGAGCATCTGGCAGGGTACTGCACGGAGATTACCGTGACGCTGGAGGCGGATGGTTCCTGTACCGTAAAGGATAACGGACGCGGCATCCCCACGGGCATGCATGAGAAGGGCATGCCGGCAGAGCGGGTCGTGCTGACAACGCTGCATGCGGGCGGCAAATTCGACAGCAATGCCTATAAGACATCCGGCGGACTTCACGGCGTCGGTTCTTCCGTGGTCAATGCGCTCTCAGAATATATGGATCTGAAGATCTCACGGGAGGGCTATATCTGGCACGACCGCTATGAAAAGGGTGTCCCGGTGCAGCCGCTGGAAAAGGACGGCCTGCTCCCTAGAACCGGAAAAACGAAGGAAACAGGTACGGAAATCAATTTTCTGCCGGACGCGGAAATTTTTGAAAAAACCAGATTTTCGGCCGAGGATCTGAAGAGCCGCCTTCATGAGACGGCGTATCTGAATCCCCGGCTGGTCATCTTTTTCGAGGATAAGAGAGACGGCAGGGATGAGCAGATCACCTTCAGTGAGCCGGACGGCATCACGGGATTTGTGAAGGAACTGAACAAGAGCGAGGAGACGCTGCATGAGCCCGTCTATTTTAAAGGCGAGTCGGACGGTATTGTCGTTGAGGCGGCTTTTCAGTATGTCCGTTCCTTCCAGGAGAATGTGCTGGGTTTCTGCAACAATATCTACAATACGGAGGGCGGTACGCACATCACCGGCTTCAAGACGCAGTTCACCCAGGTTATGAACAGCTACGCCCGCGAAATCGGCGTACTGAAGGATAAGGATCCGAATTTCACGGGATCGGATATCAGAAACGGCATGACGGCCGTGATTTCCATCAAGCATCCGGATCCGCGCTTTGAAGGTCAGACAAAGACGAAGCTGGACAATCCTGATGCGGCGCGTGCAGTGGCGAAGGTGACCGGCGAGGAAGTGGTCCGGTATTTCGACCGCAACCTGCCCACACTGAAGATCATTCTGGAATGTGCGGAGAGGTCGGCGAAGATCCGTAAGACCGAGGAAAAAGCAAAGACGAATATGCTCACAAAGCAGAAGTATTCGTTTGATGCGAACGGCAAGCTTTCCAACTGCGAGTCGAGAGATCCTTCGAAGTGCGAGATTTTTATCGTCGAGGGAGATTCCGCCGGCGGCTCCGCGAAGATGGGAAGAAACCGGATGTACCAGGCGATTTTTCCCATCCGGGGAAAAATCCTGAATGTGGAAAAAGCAACCATCGACAAGGTTCTTGCCAATGCCGAGATCAAAAGCATGATCAACGCGTTCGGATGCGGATTTTCCGAGGGCTACGGCAACGACTTCGATATCACGAAGCTCCGCTATAACAGGATTATCATCATGGCGGATGCCGATGTGGACGGTGCGCATATCGCAACATTGCTGCTGACGCTGTTTTACCGCTTCATGCCGGAGCTGATCTATCAGGGCCACGTCTATATCGCCATGCCGCCGCTGTACAAGACAATTCCGGCGAGGGGGAAGAGCGAGTATCTGTATGATGACAAGGCGCTGGAGAAATACCGGAAGAAGCATGCAGGGCAGAAGTTTACGCTTCAGCGTTACAAAGGTCTCGGTGAAATGGATCCGCAGCAGCTCTGGGATACGACGCTGAACCCTGAGACACGCAGGATGCGCAGGGTGGAAATCGAGGACGCCAGAATGGCCTCCGAGGTGACCAGTGTACTGATGGGAACCGATGTGCCGCCGAGAAAGCAGTTTATTTACGATCACGCAAGAGACGCAGAACTGGACGTGTAAGGACAGGCAGACCGGCGCCGGAAAGGCAGTTCGGCCGTGCGCAAGCCTGACGTGCAGGAACAGACAGAAACTAAAGTGAAACAGATCCGGGACGGAAACGGATCATCCGGGAACAGACATAACTGAGGATAAACATGGAAGAAATCATAGAATCCGAATATTCCGAGATAATGCAGAAGTCGTATATCGACTATGCGATGAGTGTCATCGTATCAAGGGCGCTGCCCGATGTGCGGGACGGACTGAAACCGGTGCAGAGAAGAGTGCTGTACGATATGATTCAGCTCGGCACTTATTTTGACAGGCCCTACAGAAAGTCGGCGCGTATCGTCGGCGATACGATGGGTAAA
>ONOC01000063.1 GCA_900319355.1 uncultured Eubacteriales bacterium
GCCGCGAAAACCTTTGCTGAGATGTTCACCGACCGGCACCTTGCTTCGCAGGCAGACGGCATCACGGATGACAGCGGGAAGGCGGTATTTACGATCCGGGATCCGGGCATCTATCTGGTTCTTCAGACGGGTTCCGAAGAAAAATCAGCGGCTTCCGGTTATGAGAACATCGATCCGTTTCTGGTCAGTGTTCCTGACAGGCAGAACAACGGGGCAGCCGGGCGTTCTGAGACATTAACCGGCGCCGTTTCCGATGCATCAGATGATGAGACAGACATAACGGTGGCAGATGTTGATGACACACCATCCGGGACAGAAGACGGATGGGATTATGATATCACCGCATGGCCGAAAACGGAGCCGAAGAAAAAAGAAGAAGACCTTGTCGGCACGCCGGAATCGCAGGCTGTTTCTTCATCTGAAAAGCCTTCCGGCGACGGCAGCCGTAACGGCACAGACGAAGCCGGTGACGATGAAGGCGGAAAAAAAGGCGCCGGCACCGTACAGACAGGTGATTCTGATATCATGCTGATTTTCGGATCCGCAGCCGCGGTTCTGCTCATTACCGGTGTCATCCTGTCCCATAAAAAAGGAGGAGGCAAAAATAAATGAAAAAAATAGTTCTGATCGCTTTTCTCGCGATGTCACTGACAATAGAAACATCCGTTCCCGCCGCCGCAGCGGTATCCACCCGGGGACCTGATCAGCAGACAGCGCCTGAAAATCAGGAGGAAGCTTCTGAGAATCAGGAGGAAGCTTCTGAGAACCAGGAAGAAGCTTCTGAGAACCGTGAGGAAGCTTCCGAGAGCCGGAAGGAAACTTCGGGAAGCCGGGAAAAAATTTCTGAAAGCCAGGAGGAAATTTCCGAAAATCAGGAAGAAACCATGGATGATACCGGAAAAACGGAAGAGAAGAGCAGCGATGATCTCTCCGTATCTGCGGACGGCCTTTCAGACGGAAGCTCACTCTGTGTATCCCGTGCGACAGGAGAGACACTGAATCAGATCCGGGAAGCACTGGAGGGGTATGAGATCCTCGAACCGGTCATGCTGGATCTCGACGGTTCCGTCGCATCCGGCAGCGTCTCCGTTCAGCTGACCGGGATTTCTCTTGATGATCCAGACAGCACTTATCTGTGCCACATCGCTCACTTCGGAAAAGAAGAGCAGATCATTGAACGCCTTCCCTATGACTATGATGCTTCCAGGAAAGCAGTATCCTTCCGTACTGTCAGCTTTTCTCCGTTTGTATTTGTCAGAAAAAATTTCACAGATCCGATCGGCGAAGCTCTGAAAAAATCAGCACAGCAGAACACAGCCGGCAAAAGAAGACTGCAGGGCATGATGAAAGCAGCCCGTTCCGCCGGAAGCAATACCATGGCACTGAATGGTGATGAACAGTATGTCAGCCGTTTTTCCACCAGCAAAGTCAGAACCGGAACGGCACCATTCGACAGCAGTGATACTGCGGGCAATGACTCCTCCGAAACCAACAGTATCATCCGCAGCTTTGACATGATCGAGTACACACTGAAGCTTTCGAGCGAATCCTATACAGCGGGCAGGTACTATCGAAGCGGCTATATCCATTATTGCTTCGTTCTGCCGCAGACGCAGGAAGAAGCTGAATTCCGCACCTCTGATATGCCCTGGATGGTTTCAGGGACGGGAACCGCCAACGACTGGAAGATTACCAGTGAGAAGCGTAACATTGACGGTCAGGAAAAATCCTGCCAGGTGCTGTATGCATCCCAGTATCTTGATGCCTCCGCCGCCTGTGTATCGAGTGTCTTTCCGTGCGTGGATCAGACCGTCAACGCCATCATTTACGTTAAAGGCATGGCAAACGGCAGCAGTCTGAAACCGCAGTTCTATGCCTGGATTGATCACAACACGACAAAGGGAACCTGCGCCGCTCACGGTGTGAATGAAGTGAGACAGGCAGACGAAAGCAGCAGCCAGAAAAATATCACCGTCAGCGCAGCTCCCTCTTATTCGATTGCGGTGAATGTCTTCGACGAAGATGCCGACTATGAAACGCTGAACTTTTCAGAAGGAACTGACGATGCTCCTGAAAAGGACGCAGGAACGCTGACCGGTACCGCATTCTCTGTCGGTACGGAAGTTATTCTGAGAGGCAGCAGTCATAAAGGTCTCCGGGGTGTGGAAGTACCGAAAGGGGAAATTTCTTTTGACCTGACCCTTCGTGCTTCTTTCAGCGAGTGGACAAATATCACACCGGCTGTCCATCTGTTCTGGGCGGATGAAAATACGGAAAATGCCGGTAAAAAATTTAAAAGAGGCCTGACGGAATCCGGTCTGAATACCGTCCTGAACAGAAATCTGCCTTATTCTGTCAATCCGCATGACTGGGATAACTACCAGGGTGACCGGGACTGGTACAACTCTAAGAGCTGCCATAAAAGCGGTGATGTGACAGCCGTGAAGACCGGACAAAATGCCCTCCACGTAACTGTCAGCAATTATCAGATCAATCCTGACCATTTTCCACGCACCATAATTGCTCAGCCCTATAAGAACATTTATTACAATAAAGGGGATAAGGCGTATGAAACACTGGAAAAAGGTGTTTTTTCCGCTCATCAGTATCAGATTTTTGTTGCCTACCCGCGGGAAAGAATAAGCAATCAGAGTATGAAGCTCAGCCTTACCGCCTCAGTCAGCAACATAAGCATAGCCTCAGCCTCCGGTACGCCGGGCAGGTTATCAGACAACATTTCATCGGATACCGGAACCTATGAACTTTTCAGAAGTGCCTGGTTCAATGGCAATAACAACAGTTATACCACAGACTACGATTATTATCTGGATCCCAGAGGGCATACCGTCAGCTGGCAGACAAAAGATGATAACTCCTTTATCGGAAATCATATCGGTATTTCCTTCGACAGTGCGTTTAAAAATTACCGGACCGGCTATCTGTACGGCTATGATCAGCTGATGAAATTCGACGCATCAGCGCTGACGCCGGACGGCACCTGTAAAAACCGATCGCAGTGCGTCAATTCCGAACCGTTCATGACAGCCTACAGCTATACCGTCCTCTTTGCGGCCTGTAAAAGTCATCCTCAGTCTGACTGGTCATCCGAGAGGGAAAAAAGGTATGCCGGGTTCAGTGACATGATTTATTACCGAACGCTTTCAGATCTGAAGAAGGCAGGCAGCACGTGTTGCGGCATTCTGCTCTCCGTAAGGGAAATACCTGAAAAAAGACATTTCTACGGCTGGCTCGACAGTATCGGTGTCATGTGTCCGTTTACCATCAATAACCAGACTTCCCTTGACAGGACAGCACATTCCATCATGTCCTGTTCCTGCGCCTATTTTTATGCCGAAGGCAAACAGCCGACGCTTCCCACTTACGCAGATTATTACTTTGACCACAAATCTCTGCCGTCCCCTTCTCTGCAGCGCAGCAGCAGTTATGAAATGGCTGCCTGGAGTCATGACAGATTGTCAACCGAAGGCAGAAACAACGGAGACACGCTGTATATTAAGAACTACAATGTAAAAATCGCCAAATCGATTGAACAGACGGACCAGAAACAGGCCAAAAATATATTCAATCTGGATACCGGCGAAACCGTAGCTGATTATCGTCTGGATCCCGGATTTAACTGCAGAAATGATGAAATCAGCCAGCGAACAACCAATGTGACCGTAACCGATACACTCCCGGCGGGTGTCACTTACAACGATGATGCCGTCCTCGGCGGCCGATATATCCCGAATGCAGCCGGGGTAGGAAAACACGGCAGCGTAGAAGGCGGAACGAAGCTGAAACCTTCCGTCAGCCAGTCAGGCAGCAGTACGGTATTAAAGTGGACGTTCACGAACGTCAGGATCAGAGACGGCCTGCCGTCCATTCATTACAGTGTGACCATCAACCGCGCGAAAGCGGAAAACAATCAGGAATATCAAGGAACGGCATCGATTATTTCTACGGAGGATGATCGTGCACTCAGCGAAATCAACGGCAATTACCATACCTGTTCATTCAGAGTATCCAAGAACAGCGGCCTTTCTCTGACCAATACGGCTGTTAAAGACGTAGTCAAAGCAGGAGAGGACGTCGGCTTCAGAATGACCTGGTGCAATTATACGGTCCATGCCGATAAATCTCTGATCCTGGCGGATACCATGCCATGGGAAGGAACCACCTCTGCACAGAACGCCGTTCCCAACTATCATGGAAGCTATAAGATCAGATCTCTGAAAATCTCATCCACAGGACAGACACGCCTGGATCTGTCACAGTTTTCACTGTACTATACGGAACTCGCCAGATATCACGGTGTAAATGCCGGCATGCTGGCAACATCGGGAACAGAATCAAAAATCAATATTACAGATGCCAATGAATGGAAAAAGACTGCCGTCTCTTCTGACGGTACTGTTGGTGAACTGTCAGGAAAAAAGCCATCGGTCTGGTGTCTTGTCGGTGATCTTCCGGAAAGTGCCGAGATTACAGCAGATCTCCGCCTTGAGACAGAAGGATCACGCGGCAATGACATGTATATCAATTATTCGTCAATGAAGGACAGCACCGCTCATGCACTGGTCACCCGCGAACCGGCATTTACGGCCGATGCCTACATCGATGCCCTCGATGCTGAGGGAAATATCGTCAGCGGAGCCGGTGCCGGAACCGTATGGATTGAAAATACCAGAACGAATAAAACAGAAGCTGACCCATCCTCCGCTCATCTGGAAGAAATTCAGCCGGGCAGCAATCTGTCCGTTCGCTGGAAGACAGAAGAGAACTGGTATGTCGATGATATCCGCATCGGCGGCACCTCAGATGAAAAACTCAGAGGGCAGGACGGTACCGGAGCAGGCATTGACGCCATAGAAACGGCCTGCGGTACCGTGCCGGAGGAAGGAGAGCAGAAAACCGGAAACTGCATGCGTTTCACCGATATACAGGAAAATATCGTTGTCTGCATCCGTCTGAGAAAGGCCGGAGCGCCGGGAGATGGAGACAGCAGTAAAACCGGTTCTTCAGTCACAGCCATTTCAAAAGAAGTATTTCAGGCTCCCGAGGGAAGCAGCGGAGGATCTTCGGGCAGGAATATCAGCGGTCAGTTCGTGAATCCCGGACAGAAACTCTTTTACACCATTTCCTATGCCAATATATCCTAAGAAACGCGGAAACCGCAGCAGTGCTGTCGTATGGCGCATCAGTGATGTCACGCCCGGAACAAAGGGTACCGTATCTTTCGGTGTTCAGGTCGGATCCGGTGACAGCATTCCTTCCGGAGGAACCATATCCAATGTGGCAGAAGCCAGCACGAAGATAACCGGAGCACAGCTGCATGTCAGTTACAGAACCGACCCTGTCTGTAATTATCTGGCTGTGCCGAATCTGAAGATCACAGATAATTCCGGTACCGGGAACTGTGACGGAAAGCCTGCAGCCATCGGACAGCCGCTTCACTATACGATAAGTTTCAGAAATCCTTCGAACAGGGCAGTTGCCTTTACGGTAACCGATCAGCTTCCGTCATCGATGTCTCTGCTTGCAGAGACCGGAAAAGAATACTGTAAGACAGCTCAGACAAAGGATACGGCGGGAAAGCCTGCGGTATCCGTGTCCTGGACCAGAACCATTGCGGCCGGCCAGACTTTTTCCGAAAGCATCACAGCCAGACCGACAGATGTCGGAGAAATACGGAATATGGCTGTTGTCAGTGCTGACGATTCATCGGTACCGTCAAATACCGTCAGCAGCCTTGTCCATATGATCAGAATTCATAAAATCGCATCTGATTTCAAATCTGATGCATCAGGTTCTTCCGCAATATCTTCATCTTCTTCTGCCATATCTTCATCCGGTCCTTCTGCAGCCGTTAAGACAGAGAAGGCACTCAAAGGAGCCGGATTTATTCTGAAAAAGGTTCCGGCAGACGGAGACGGACAGCCTCAGTATCTTATTTTTGACAGCAGTCTGGACGACAGCGATCCGGAAAAAATCGTTCACTGGACAAAGAGCAGCCGCAGGGCCACAGTATTTACAACGGATGACAGCGGTTATGTCTCTGTTTCGGGCATGGGATCCGGTAATTATGAACTCGTCGAGACCGTGGCACCGCCGGGATATATGATCAATCCGAACCCCGTGAATGATGCCACCTCCTCAGTTACCGTCAGCAGTCAGGATCAGCTGATTCAATCCGGTCATGCTGAAGACGGTTCCGCAGCGTCCGTCTGGATCAGCGACGTTACCTGTATAGATCATCCGGTCATGAGCCTGCCAAACACGGGCGGCACGGGCATCGCCGTCATTCTTCTGATCGCAGCCGGGTGCATCCTTCTGTCGGTTCTGATCCCTGAGCTGAAAAAGAAACGCCACAAGCCGTGAAAAACATTCGTACGGGCAGCATCAGCCGGTCTCAGCCGGTCTCAGCAGACATATAACAGTCATATATGTCAGAAGAGCAATATATGTTTTGCGCTATAAAATAATAATTTTATAGCGCAATATTGATTCTCAGGCAGAAGACTGATATAATAAACGCAGTTACCGGCCGTTACCTTTTACTGTGGCATCTTGTATGATGATGTTTACCGTAAATTCACTGCAAATCTGACACAGATAAGCATCCTGCATCTGAATCACTCAGCGGCCTGTTCGTTTATGACAGAAGTTTAAACAGAAGTTTTCAGGAGCTTTCACTATGAAATATTATCAGCAGCAAGATGTTCTGAATATGGAGAAAATCCGTGATCTCATTGCCGACATGCCTTCATACATGAACGGCTATGTCAATTATATGACGACCGGCTCGACCTCAAAACGGACGATTCTGAACTATGTGTATGACATCCGGGGATTCCTGCGGTTCATCGCTGATCAGCATCAGATGCCTTTAAAGGAAGTTTCTTCCGACATTCTGGAGCACCTCAATCACTTTGATTTCGATGCTTATTTCAATTATATCGATGCCTACAGACGGGAATCATCCGGCAGCAGATCCATTCCAACCACAAATTCCGAGCCCGGTAAAGCCAGGAAACTCTCATCTGTCAGATCGTTATATAATTATCAATTTGAGTACGGTCTGATCAGGACCAATCCCGTTGCCTCATATAAGCTGCGTCTGAAAATGAAAAAGCCGCATATCACGGCGATGAACGTGGCAGAGGTAAATACGGTGATGGAGGGCGTTGAAACCGGCGATGCGCTTACAGGAAGGCAGAAGAAGTTTGCTGAAAGGACGCGGTACCGTGACACTGCTCTTCTGTCCCTTATGCTCAACACAGGTATCCGTGTGTCCGAATGTGTGGGCATTGATCTGGATGATATCGACTGGAAAGACAAAAAGCTGAATGTACATCGTAAAGGCGGCGGCGACGATCCGGATGTCTATCTGAATGATGACGCCGTACAGGCACTTCAGGATTATATCCGTCTGGAACGCAGACCTGCGGATCCGGACGAACAGGCTCTTTTCATCTCCAGAAACGGAACCCGCATGGCGGTCTGCTCTGTTGACCGCGTAGTAAAAAAGTACACTGTCAACACCGTGCCCGGCAAAAGAATTACACCGCACAAGCTGAGGAGCACCTTCGGCACAAATCTCTATCAGGCGACAGGCGACATTCATCTGACATCAAAAGCACTGAATCACTCAAGCATTGAAGTCACCGCCTCACATTATGCCGATGTGGATCTCAGACAGCGGAAAGAAGCCGTGGAAATTATTGAACACCGGTATCATGAAGATGATGAAGTTGACAAGAATTAAAAAAAACAGAGAACTGGAAAAATGAACAGGGGACTTAAAAAAAATTAAACATCCTTTAATTTACATAACTACATTATGTAAATTATTTGAAAATCCGACGGTATTTCACAGGATATAAAATACTGCGTCCGTAAAAGAGAAAAAGAATTAAAAATGTCACATACTCATAAAAAGAAGCAGGCGGAACCATCCGGCCTGCTTCTCATATGATGCCGGTTCGGCAACGAGAATCTTATGCCGGTCCGGCGTCATCACTTTTTACTGTGATACTGCCCTGAATGCCCTTTTCTTTCTGCTCGATGGCATACTTAATCATTGCTACCGTGCCTTCAATACCATATCTGGCGCTGTTGATGCACAGATCATAGCTGTCAGCGGAGCCCCATTCCTTACATGTGTAGTAATTATAGTAGCTGGAACGGCTCTTATCGTTCTTGCGGATTCTGTCATGTGCTTTGCTTGCCGTCAGTCCGTAGATATTGGATATTCTCCTTACCCTTGCGTCGAGGTCGGCATGAATAAACACACTGAGCAGATTCGGATTGTCCTCCAGTGCGTAGTCTGCGCACCGTCCGATAATCACACAGGGTCCCTCCTTGGCCAGCTGCTTGATGCTGTCAAACTGAGCAAGAAACACCCGCTGATTCAGCGGCATATCATTCATCACATTGGATGAATAGCCAAATGAATAGGTATCCATGACCAGTGAATACAGAAAGCTGCTCGTCGGCTTCTCATCCTGATTTTCAAAAATCTCTTTGCAGAGTCCGCTGTCCTTTGCGGCCCTCTCCAGGAGCTCCTTATCGTAGAAAGGAATCCCGAGATCCTTTGCAAGAATCTTGCCAATCTGATGTCCGCCACTTCCAAACTCTCTTCCGATGGTAACGATTGTCTTCATATAGGTGGCCTCCTTATCCCTTTCTGTGGCTATATCATATCACAGATTTCGCTATTTTGCACACATAATTTGGAATATGGATAACTTTTTTATGTATTTTACCGATCAGCTTTCAAAAATATCAGAATTTTTCTGTGGATTTACCGGACAGAAAGGTGAACGATGTGCCGGCCGGCATGTATGCCGACCGGACCTGCCGCCCGGAACCTGCACGGCATCGCCGGCGGGCTCAGGACGGCCTTCGAGAATAAGGTGATAATGGTGAATGGGTTATATAATATAAGGATAAGGGGATTAATCCTTATATTCAGATGAATAATAGGGAACAATCAGTTTCTGGCCGACGTCAATGCTCTCGCCCTGCAGATGATTCACTGCCATAATTTCGTCGATCAGTTCTCCGCAGTCTTTATAACCGGGAGTCATATAATCACTGGCAATGCTCCACAGGCTGTCTCCTCTGTCCGCTTCGACAGTGGTGTAATACTTGTACAGCGGAATGCCGACGGCCTCCGTCTTCTTCGCTGCCAGTGCGGTAAAAATGGAAATAAAAACAATCAGCAGAACTGCAGCGATCAGAACTGCCTTCTTTCGCCGTATTCTTCTGATCTCCGCCCGCCTTACTTCCCTGCGTCTTCTCCGAAGCTGACGGTCTTCGGCGGGACGGATATACATATCCTGATTCTTTTCCCGGCATTCTTTATACTTCTGAAAATCTGAAACCACTGCATGCATTCCGATTCCTCCCCTCTGCTTCGTTATGATCATCACGGATACAGAACGTTTGTTCCGAACATTTGTTTATGTATGAATTATAAGTCCGGTCTTCACCGGTGTCAACACAAAATAAGAATATATGTTCGGAATGTCTGTTCTGAAAATATGTTTGTCTTTTGTTTACGCCTATGATATGATGAATTAAATTAAGAAGAACCTGTACCGCACCGGTCACCTGACAGTGATTATCATATCATCTGGCCTGTACAGATAATTGTACAATGGCTCCGGAGGAAGGAATTATGTCATCAAGTAAATCCATCAACCCGAATGGTCGTCCCATCTCAAGAAAACAGCAGGAGATTCTGGATTATATAAAAGAAGAGATCCTGACCCGGGGCTTTCCGCCGTCAGTACGTGAAATCTGTGAGGCTGTTCATCTGAAGTCCACCTCTTCTGTTCATGCTCATCTGGAGTCTCTTGAGAAGAACGGATATATCCGTAAGGATCCGACCAAACCCAGGGCAATTGAGGTCCTTGATGACGATTTTCGCCGACAGCGCTTTGGCACAGATGCCGCTTCTTCCGCGAAACCGCATCCGGATTCAGACAGAACCGCAGCAGACACGGACAGGCATGCGCCATATGCCGAATTTCAGGATGTACCGGTGATCGGCAATGTAGCTGCCGGTCAGCCGCTCCTTGCGGTGGAACAGGTGGAAACTTACATTCCTGTTCCGGTGAGCAAGCTTCCGAACTCCCAGACTTTTATGCTTCGCGTCAGAGGGGAAAGCATGATCAATGCGGGGATTCTGGACGGGGATCTGGTTCTGGTCAAACAGGGGAACACCGCATACAACGGCGACATGATCGTGGCGCTGATTGATGATTCAGCCACGGTGAAGACTTTTTACCGGGAAAAGGATCATATCCGGCTCCAGCCGGAAAATGATCATATGGATCCGATTATTGTGACACCGGACCAGCATTTTGAGATTCTGGGTCAGGTGATCGGAGTGATGAGATTTTTCTTATAGGTATTATGATATAGCAAGAATAACAAAAGGCAGCCGTTTCCGCACTTCTGAAGTGCCGGAACGGCTGCCACTGTCTCTTCCGAAATCAGTCCGGTGTCACAGCGATGCCGGATCGATCATTTTTCCGTCGCGCCAGATCCGCTCAAGATCATAAAATTCACGGCTCTCGCGGTCAAACAGGTGGACGACAATATCAGTATAATCCATGAGTATCCACCGTGCGACTGAATACCCTTCTCTGCTTCTGCAGGAGAGACCTGCTCTGCCGAGCGATTCTTCCACCGCATCCGCCATGGCCTGTACCTGACTGCGGTTGGTTCCGTTCGCGATGATAAAACAGTCAGCAATATCAGAAAGCTCTGAGATATCAATGATTCTGATGTCCTCTGCTTTTTTATCCTCCAGTGCTTCAACAGCCAGTTTCAGATAATCTTTTGTCTCTGCCATTTTATTCCTCCGTGAATAATTTCCGCCTGCTCAGACGGCTCCGCCTGGTTCTCCGCCATGAAGGCCGTTTTTCCGGCGATTATGGAGCTCCGTGTAATAGTCACAGGCACTCAGCGTTGTGGTATCCATGCTCTTCGGATTTTCGCTGAGGTAATCTATGGTATCGCGCAGTATCATGTACATGCATTCATCGAGATCCCTGAAAGCTTCTGCGCGGATTTCTCCGAGACGCGGCTGCTTGTCGCGGTTGGGTTCGATGTAATCAGAAATGAAGACGATTTTTTCCAGTGTTGTCATCTCCGGCTTTCCGGTCGTATGCCAGCGGATCGCCGAAAGGATTTCCTCGTCGCTCACGCCGTACTGCTTCTGTGCGATGTACACGCCCAGTTTTGCATGCAGAAGCACCGGATGTTCCAGCTCAAACTGCGTTACCGGTAGATTTTTCTTTTTGCAGATATCGATTTTTTCAGAATTGGGAATACACTTTGCACAGTCATGGAGAAGTCCGGCCAGCCTGGCCTTCCGGAGGTCGGCACCGTGCGCCATGGCCAGTGCGCAGGATGTATAGGTGACGCCCATGGTATGACGGTACCTGCTGACCGTCAGCGCATCCCGAAGTTTACTTTCGATTTCATCCCATTCAGATACCGGCTTGTTCTTTCCCATAGGTTACTGTGCCTCCTGTACCATGTCCTTTGTCTGCCTGTAAATCCCGTTCAATTCTATGTATTCTCTGACTTCATCGGGCACGTAATATCTGACGGATTCGCCGCTGCGGATCATTTCCCGGAGATGCTTCGACGAGATATCGAGATTCGGTGTATCCAGCCGCAGAAAATCACCGTGAAACTGTGCCTGGCGCTGCTGAAGAAGTGCGTCAAACGCATCCGGATCCATTTCATTTCTGGTGGCAACAACCAGATGTGCCGCGTCGGCGATGCGCTGCGGCTCCTTCCAGGTATCAAAATCCACCAGAGAATCCGCACCCATGATGAAGTAGAAATCCGTATCCGGATACTCCCTGTCCAGTTTCTCCAGCGTTCTGTAGGTATAGCTGAAACCGTCGCTGTTCATCTCAAACAGGGAGAGCCTGAAGTGCGGGTTCGACTTTATGGCAAGACGCACCATCTCCGTGCGCTGCTCATCATCCGCACGCCCTGCACGGTTCCTTTTATGCGGCGGATTGCCGGCAGGCATGAAATAAACCGTATCCAGATGGAACTGCTCCTTCGCACGCTCCGCAAGGATCAGATGACCCATGTGAATCGGATCGAAGGTACCTCCCATGATCCCCGCACGGATTCGTTTCTCAGGTTCCTCCGGCTTCATTTTCCTGCAGCCTTACTGGGGAGCACAATCTTCCGGTCGTCTCCCATGCCTTCCTTATATAATACAATTTTTCTGCCGATAATTTCCACCACCTGAGACTTCGTTCTTTCGGAGAGAACGGAGGCAAGCTCTCTCGGATCATCCAGACAGTTCTGCTGAATGCCGATTTTGATCAGCTCACGCGCTGCCAGGGCTTCGCTGACGTTCTTTGTGAGTTCCGGCGTAACGCCGCCCTTGCCGATATACAGTATGGTATCCT
Source organism: uncultured Eubacteriales bacterium (assembly GCA_900319355.1). GTDB lineage: Bacteria > Bacillota > Clostridia > Lachnospirales > Lachnospiraceae > Bilifractor. Next base: position 12,456 of record ONOC01000063.1, read on the forward strand.
CGTTCATGGCGAGGCTTCTCAGAAATGCTCTCTGCTTACTTGTCATAATCCCACGCTCCAATTCCACGTAAATCATCGAACCGCGTTATGGCTGCATTTCTGCACTCCCTGAAAGCGGCTTCCTCATAATCCTCTTCCTCATCCGTATGGAATGAGATGTACTTCTCGACCTTGATCGGGCTCTCCTCGAAAGCCGTGATATGATAATGCCTGCTGATATCATCCCGGGTTTCATCCACTCTGATGGAGAAAGATGTGATCTGCGTCGTCTCACACAGCACACCCTTCTTTCCGTCAGGACCGGTCAGCAGCATGCCGCAGGAATTATTCTCCCGGTCCAGATAATGATCCAGCGTCCATATGCTCTCCTGCGCCGGAAAATCCATGTGGATTTCCATGTCAAAATCACAGTTCGCGTATGGCTCGATCGTCTGTCTGAAGACAAAAAGATGCGGATTCCTGGGGGCACCGTACCATTCACGTACCGATGTAAAGCGGACACCCTCCCACGTGAAATCAGCATCGGACTTCCATATGCCATAGGGCTGACTCTTCACCGGCCCGCTGAACTTCTCCTCTTCATCGCTGTGCCCCTGATACGTCATCACAACACGACGCACTTCCGGCAGTTCCTTCCAGATTGATGAATCCATACAATCTCCCTGTATATATGAATCATAATTTATATATTAATTATAATTTACTTATAGTATTCAAAATGCTGTCCGTACATCCTGACGGTGTCTCCGTCTCTGATGCCGGCTTCCTCCAGATCATGCAGAATGCCTGAGTCCTTCAGGAACTGCTGGAAAAACCGGAATCCTTTCTCGGAATCAAGGTTCGTATAGCCCAGCATTTTCTCGATCTTCGGGCCCTCAACCACGAAGGTATTTTCTTCTGTATCCGATTTTCTTACCGTATACGGAAGATCATCATCCGGGAACATGGTCTCCGGATCAAATTCCTGAGGAAAAATCTCCGTATTTTTCGGGATTTTTGCGAGCTCACCCTGCACAAAGTATAGCAGTTCATGCATGCCTTTACCAGTGGCGGCTGAAATCGGGAAGACCCTGATGCCCTTCGGTTCGAATTCGGCTTTCAGCCTGTCAAACGGACTCTGCTCTCCCTCCGGTGTCTGCATGACATCGATTTTATTCGCCGCGATAACCTGCGGAAGCTTTTCGAGGCGTACACTGTATTTGCTGAGCTCCGCGTTGATTTTGTACACATCCTGAACAGGATCACGTCCTTCAATGGCAGCAGCGTCCACCACATGAATCAGCATCCGGCATCTCTCGATGTGGCGCAGAAATTCAATTCCGAGACCCGCCCCGTCAGATGCGCCCTCGATGAGACCCGGGATATCGGCCATGACAAATCCATCGATACCGTCCACATCGACTACGCCGAGATTCGGTACAAGTGTCGTAAACGGATAATCGGCGATCTTCGGATCCGCATGGCTGACCTTCGACAGAATGGTTGACTTGCCTACGCTGGGAAAGCCGATCAGTCCGACATCGGCGATCATCTTCAGCTCAAGGCGCAGGACGAGCTCACGAGCAGGCTGCCCCGGCTGAGCATACTTCGGCACCTGCATGGTCGGCGTCGCATAATTCATATTGCCCTTGCCTCCGCGGCCGCCCTTCAGAACTACGAAGCGCCGGCAGTCTCCAGACATATCGGCGATAACCTTATTCGTCTCAGCCTCATAGATCACGGTCCCTGCGGGGACCTTCAGTATCACATCCTCGCCGCTTTTTCCGGTCTGTCTCTTTTTGTCTCCGTCCTGACCGTCTCCGGCTCTGAATTTATAATGATGACGGAACGCAACCAGCGTGGAAAGTCCGTCATCCACTTCAAAAATGACGCTGCCGCCGTTACCGCCGTTACCGCCGTCGGGACCTCCGGCAGCGACAAATTTCTCACGGCGGAAACTTACATGGCCGTCACCGCCCTTGCCCGAGCGGACGGCGATTTTTGCGTGATCTGCAAACATAATATCACCTCATACGAAAAGTTCCGGCACACCGCAGATCAGAATCAGTTTGTCTGGGGTCAACCGGAACTCTCACATAAACGAAAGGGGCTGTCGCAGTCTTCCATGCGTAACAGCCCCTGCCGTAGACAAATTATTCAGCTGCTTCTTCCCGCGGAATAACGGAGCAGAGCTTTCTGTCTCTGCCTTTTCTGGTGAATCTCACCACACCGTCCACGGTGGCATACAGCGTATCATCCTTGCCAAGGCCTACGTTCAGACCCGGATGAATATGCGTTCCGCGCTGTCTGTAAAGGATGTTGCCGGCTTTTACAAACTGGCCGTCCGCTCTCTTCGCGCCAAGTCTCTTGGACTCGGAATCACGGCCGTTCTTTGTGGAACCTACACCTTTTTTATGAGCGAAGAACTGAAGATTTAACTCCATCATTTCTTACACCTCCGAAATTGAAACCCTGATAAAATCCCTGTAAGACTGATTCTGTGACATATCGGCAAGTGTCGCCGCAAGAGACTTCAGAAGAAGTTCCGCCTCACTGCCGGGTGTTCCGTCGATCTGAAGCCGGATCAGCGCATGATCGCTGTCCTGCTCCACCCGTACCTTTTCATCCGTAAACCGCTCAATGGAATTGACGGTATGAATGACAAGCGCCGAAACGGCGGCACAGACAATGTCCTCGCCTGCCTCGGCATATCCGGAATGATCCTTCGCGGTAAACCCGGTAAACTGACCTTCCCGATTTCTGGTAAAACTGACTTTCGTCATAACTCATACAGGTGATCTTGAGGATCAGCCGTTAATCTTGTTGATCTGTACTTTGGTATACTGCTGTCTGTGACCGTTCTTCTTGTGATAGCCGGTCTTTCTCTTGTACTTGTAGACGATAACCTTGGGAGCTCTTGCATTGGCAAGAACGGTAGCCTCTACCGTTGCGCCGGATACATCAGCGCCAACCTTGAGCGCGCTGTCATCGCGAACGGCAAGAACCTGATCGAACGTTACCTTGTCTCCAACCTCGGAGCCGAGCTTTTCAACACGGATCACGTCTCCCTCGGAAACTCTGTACTGCTTTCCGCCGGTAGCAATTACTGCATACATGATAGGACACCTCCTATTTCTATAAACTCGCCAGATTCGGTGCTTCATGAGTGGAAGAAAAATCTGCTTCTGCATCCGCAGACCTCATGACAGACTTATACCTCTCTGCGCGGCACACTTGTTAAGTATGACATCCGATGCTCATTTTGTCAATCGGTTTTTCCCGATATTCAAATATTTTTCATCGAAAATCAGCACGTTTTATAGTGCCACATACTGTATAAGCTACGGATTGCTCCGTGCTTCGCACTCTCGCAGCTGTCACATGTGACCGACTTCGTCGGTCTGACGCGGCGTTCGCCTCACCGCATCACACTTCGTGTGTGCGGATGCGGCTCACTGCCCGCCGCATCGCTCCATGCTCATACCTGTGGTGCCACATACTGTATAAAGCCAGCTGCTTCGTTGCTTCGCAACTCTCGCATCTGTCACATGTATTCGCATTCTCGCGATGCTATCGCATCGCTCCATGCTCATACATGTTAGCGTCGTTCAAGCATGCAGTTTTATGTGCATGCTTTGCATGCCCAAAAACCGCCTGCTTGACGACGGCTTTATACAGTAACCTTTCTTGAAACCGTGCAGGCAAGGCTGCCCGGACCGATATGGCATCCGATGACAAGGCTGAGCGGCTGCCCGGTGATTTCATATCCCGGAAAGGCCTCCTCAAGTTCCTTATGCCATTCCTTTACCTCTTCCGGATCATCGCCTTCCGACCAGGAATAATTGATCACGGCCTCGCCTTTGTCGACGAACCACTTGAAACGGCCGTTCATATCATCTCTGATCGCGTCGATCATGATTTTTTTCGCCTGTCTGGTGCCACGGGCCTTGGCGAAAGCGTCAAGCTTTGCCCCCTGAATGGTCAGCACCGGTTTGATGTGAAGAACAGTTCCGATGGCCGCAGCCGCCGGTGTGACACGTCCGCCCTTCTTCAGGTATCTGAGCGTATCGACCATGATGAAAATACTGGAATTGTGTGCTTCCTCCTCCAGCTTCTCCCTTACCTCGGCAGCCGTCCGGCCTGCTCTGATGAGCACCTGTGCGTCGTAGATAGACTGAAGCATCGTAACGGAAATTCTTCCGTTATCAACGACCTCGACCTTTCCGTCGTAATCCTGAGCAAGCATTTTTGCCGTCTGACAGGAATTGGAAAGGCCGCTGGACATCGGGATATAGACAACCGAGTCATGATCCTTCAGTGCCTCGTCCCAGAGGTCAGTCACCTCTGCCGGTGCCGGCTGAGAAGTGGACACATCCGTGTTCCTGTCCTGTAATTTTTCAAAGAATTCCTTCTGCGTAATGTCCTTTCCCTCTCTTACTACTTTACCATTAATAAGAAAAGACATCGGCAGCATATAGATTCCGAGTTTTTCTGCCTCATCGGGCGTAAGTCCGCAGTTGCTGTCTGTTGCAATTGCCACAGATGCCATGAATACATCCTCCTAACTGAATTCTTACCGGAAAACATTAAAAGTATTATAGCGGCCGGCCTTTCAAAATACAAGTAGATAGCATCCCGGCCACCGGCTTTCTCACTTTTTCCCGCGTCAGTTCCATGATGTCGAGCGGCGTGATATCAACGACGCTGACTCTGGCGTGATCGTTTTTTATATAAGAGCGCATGAGTCTGATCAGTTCTTCTCTTTCTTCATCACTGTTCATGCTGATAAAATCGATCAGAATCGTTCCGGAGAGCTGCCGCAGTCTGATCTGTCTGGCGGCCTCTTCTGCCGCCTCCCGGTTGATCAGACGGACTGCCTCTTCTCTGTTTTTTCTTCCGCTGTACCTTCCGGAATTGACATCGATACAGACAAAGGCTTCGGTCTGTTCTATGATCAGATATCCGCCGGAGGGAAGAAAAGCCTTTCCGGAGATGGCTTCCGTGCAAAGCGTCGTAAATTTGTACAGTTTATACAGCGGAAGCAGCGGATCCTGATACAGAGCGGGTTCACAGCCTTTCGGATATTCTGCACGGCACCGCTTCAGATCGGCAAGGACGTCCGGATCATCGGTAACGATTCTCCTGCACCGCTCCGGATCGATCTGGCGGTACAGGCTCTCCCATATGGCCGGTCCCTTCAGGAGGCAGGAATAACAGGTTCTGGTCTCTGCCTTTTTCAGAAGGTCCGTCATGTCAGATGCCAGTTTCAGAAATTCCCTCCGGAGCACTTCTTCAGGCTGTCCCAGGGCTTCCGTCCGGATGATGCATCCGAAAGGACGTTCTTTCTCATCCTGAAAAAATCCAGCTGTCAGCTCACGGAGCCTCTTTTTTTCCTTTTCTTCCAGTTTCCTGGAAACACTGATTTCCTTATTGCCGGAGGAAAGGACATAGAAGCGGCCCTGCAGGCGGATATTTTCCGTCAGTCTCGGGAGCTTCGTTTTCATGGCTTCCTTTTCAACCTGCACCATGATTTCCCTGCCGGGATAAAGTCCCGCCCGAAGCGGCAGATATCCTGTCAGGTCCCGGGTGAAGCGAACAAAAGCCGCTCCGGTACTTTTACTGATTTCCTCGATTTTTCCGATGTAAACACTGCCCGGCAGAATTTCTCCGGCGCAGGGCACAAGATAAAGCTCCGCCGCCCGGTCATCCTCAAAAAGAACCGTCATGAGGGCGTCGCCGGCATCGCCACAGCCGGTATCCGGCAAACATGCGTGCCCCTGCAGGCCGTGCACCGGAAAATGCGCCACAACCAGTTTATATTCCATCCTGTCGCTTCCTTATCTTCAGCTGTCTGATGATGGCACGGATGAATCTGTCCTGACCACCCGTATCTCGTCAAGAGGCACAAGATCGCCGTCTTCCTCTGCTTTCGGCTGTCTGCCGTACAGGTTGATCCGATGGATGAGCAGAGATGCCTCCGGCACGGAAAGGCCGGCATAAGATGCAAAATTCATGATGAGCAGTTCCGGCTTCAGGTTGCTGCCGCTTCTTGCACTCACCAGGATCCGGAACCCGACAGGGTCTGCCTCCACGTTCCAGATATCGCCGTTCTGCATTTTCTCATCAGCAAGGCAGGCTTCCATATCAAAAATCCACGGACGGATATCGGTTTCTTCTTCACTCTTTTTTGTTTTCCGCAACACCGGAATCTGTTCCTGAGCAAGATAGGCATGGATCTTCTCACTGAGCCGGCTGATACTGTCCGTTTCATTTGCAAAATCCGTCTGTCCCTTCCGGAAGCAGATCATATAGGAAGCAGCGGCCACCAGGGCCATACCCTTGTTCTTCTTATCCGCGGGAACCTCTGCGGCGTTAAGCACCTCGATTCCGGGCGACATCTGACGGTTCAGCCTGTCGACAAAATCATCCCTGTCAAAGGATGCACCATCCTTCAGATCCAGATCAAAATACTCCCCGCCGCTCGTTTTTCCGACACCGAGCGGCTGTGCAAAGGACATGATCATATGAGGGCTGAACCCCTCCGACAGTGCCGCCGGGATGTCCGCCCTGCGCACGGCTTTCTGAAAATACCGCATGACATCAAGATGTCCTATGAATTTCAGCGGTCCCGTTTTTGTAAATCTGACGCGGATTCTCACGCTACCTTCCTCCTGCTCTTCCTGAATCAATGAACAGTCATGCTATAAACAACATCATATACTTAAAATCAGTACCAAAGCTCTGAATAAACCTGACACTCCTGAGCTTTTTGCTACCTGTGTCACACTTCGCAGCGGCAGAACTTTACCTGCCGTCAGGCACAAAGCAGATGCCGCCCTGATACTGCCGGCAGCCGCATCCGCTGCAGCGCTCCCTGCAGTTTGGCGTCACCGTGCCGGCCTGTGCATTTTTCCACTCCCGTTCGAGGAAGGAACGGCTGACACCGCAGTCTATGAAATCCCACGGAAGAAGCTCCGAAGTGTCTCTGGTTCTCGCCGTATAGAAGTACGGATCGATGCCGGAGGAGCGGAAGGCCTCTTCCCAGATCTCTTTATGGAAAGTTTCCGTCCACGCATCATAGAGCGCGCCATGGCGGTAGGCGGTCTCGATGACATCTGCGATTCTGCGGTCACCTCTCGCAAAAACGCCCTCCAGTACAGATACCCAGGCATCATGATAGGTATACCGGATGCTCTTCTGATTCAGCTGCCGCCTCACCTCGTCCTTGACACTGTGTGCCTTGTCGAGATACACTTCCGGCCGGTCCATCGGCGCCCACTGGAACGGCGTAAAGGGCTTCGGCACAAAGAAGGAACTGCTGGCGGTGATGGCGATTTTTCCGTTGCGCTTTTCCTTCGGAATGTTGTCGTAGTAGCATTCCGCCACGCGCTCACACAGATGCGGGATCTCCAGCACATCCTCTTCCGTCTCACCGGGCAGACCGAGCATGAAATAAAATTTCACCTTGTTCCATCCGCCTCTGAACGCCTGAAGCGCGCCGTCCATGATTTCCTCTTCCGTGAGGCCCTTGTTGATCACATCCCGCATTCTCTGGCTTCCGGCTTCCGCCGCAAAGGTCAGACTGCTCTTTTTTATGTCCTGTACCTTGTTCATGATATCCAGCGAGAAGGAATCGATCCTCAGAGACGGCAGGGAAATATTGATGCCGTGCCCGTCACAGTAGCGGATCAGGAAATCAAGAAGTTCTCCCAGCCTTGAATAATCACTGCTGGAAAGAGAACTCAGAGAAATTTCGTCGTAACCTGTGCTGCGCAGCATGCGGACGGCCTGCTCCTCCAGCTTCTTCACGTCTTTTTCACGCTGCGGCCGGTAAATCATGCCTGCCTGACAAAAGCGGCAGCCGCGGATACAGCCGCGCATGATCTCAAGCACAACGCGGTCCTGTGTTGCCTGAATATACGGCACCACCGGTGCGTCCGGATACGTCGCATCCGTCAGGTCCATCACGATCTGCTTGTGAACTTTTTCCGGCACGGACGGATCCACCGGCGTAAAAGAGGCCAGGGTCTGATCCTCATGATAGGCAGCCTGATAGAGCGAAGGCACATAGATGCCGTCGATTTCCGCGGCGCGGCGAAGAAATCCGCGCCGGTCGATTTTTCCGGCTTTTTTCTTCCTGTACAGGTCGAAAAGGGCAGGATAAACCGTCTCTCCCTCACCTATGTAAAAAAGATCAAAAAATGCCGCCATGGGTTCGGGATTATAGGTACAGGGTCCTCCGCCGATAACGATCGGATCATTCTCCGAACGGTCTTCCGCGTGAAGCGGTATGCCGGAGAGGTCCAGAATCTGGAGAATGTTCGTGTAGCACATCTCATACTGGATCGTGATGCCGAGAAAATCAAAATCCTTCACCGGATCCTGTGATTCAAGTGCAAACAGCGGGATATGCCGCTCTCTCATGACCCTGTCCAGATCCGTCCACGGCGAGTAGACGCGCTCACACCATACACCGTCCATCCGGTTGAACATGTCGTAAAGGATCTGAATGCCCAGATGCGACATACCGATCTCGTAGACATCGGGGAAGCACATGGCAAAACGGATTTCCGTCTCCTCCCGTGATTTGACGACAGAGTTGACTTCACATCCGATATACCGCTCAGGCTTGTCAATACTGAGCAGAATTTCATCATCGAGTGCCAGTTTTCGCATGCTCATTTCCTTTCCGGTTTTCCAAAGAGACTTATTGTTCGCGTAAATAAACCCGGGGCTGTCTCATACAGTCCCGGGAACTGTCCTGTCTGTGATGCTGCTGTTTCACGAAAGCTGAATCAGCTTCCGGTCACTGCTCCGCCGGCGCCTGCTCGGGAGAAGTGTGCTCCCCGGGCTCCGCCGGGTGCTTCAGCGTCACGCCGTCGCACACGTCCGTGATTCTGGAGCCGTCGCGGTACATGGAGAACCGGTCGAGCGGATAACCGGAGAGGTTGTCGAATACGGTGAAATCTCTGTCCTGATCCAGCAGTGTCTTTCTGGCCTTCAGCGTTTCAACCTCTGTGCGGTGCTTGGAAGGGCCGCCGACGCAGCCGCCCTCGCAGACCATGCCCTCGACAAAATCTTCCGGCAGCTTGCCGAACTTCAGAAGCGTCATGGCCTTGCGGCACTCCTCTCCGCCGGCACACCTGTGGAGCGTGATATCAGAAGTATCCTCTCCACGCTCGTTCATGCACTCAATCACGGCATTGGCCACACCGCCGGAGCGGGCAAAGCGCTTGCCGTATTTGCTGGCTTCCTGATAGCTGTTTTCCTCCGGTTTCAGGGTGATGTCCCTGCTGCGGAGCAGCGCACGAAATTCACCGTAAGTCATGACGTAATCTGCATTGTCGGGGACGGACTTGTCCGCCGCCTCGGATTTCTTGGCGATGCACGGGCCGATAAATACCGTGACGCAGCCCGGATGAATCGCCTTCAGATAACGGCTGACCGCACACATCGGGGATATGACGGTTGACATATTTTCTTTGTAGATTTCCGGGAAATGGATGCGGAGCATATTGATGAAAGCTGAACAGCAGGATGTCGTCATCTTTCGGCCTTCTTTTCTTGCCTCACTCCACTCCTCCGATTCATAGGCCGCCGTCAGATCTCCGCCGAGACCGACCTCGACCATATCCTTAAAGCCGAGCGCCCTGCAGGCCGTGCGGATGGAGGACATCGTGATGTCCGGTCCGAACTGTCCCTCGGTAGCCGGCGCACACATCGCATAAACTTCCTTTCCGGCCAGGATTTCTTTGATGATGGCCGTCAGAAATGTCTTTGAAGCCGGCGCACCGAACGGACAGGCATGGATGCAGTGGCCGCAGTTGATGCATTTTTCCTCATCAATCCGGCAGATGCCGTATTCATCATAGGTGATTGCGCCGACCGGACATGCCTTCTTGCAGGGGCGAACCAGATGAACAATGGCGCCGTACGGGCACGCCTTCGCGCACTGACCGCACTCACGGCATTTGGTAGGATCAATATGAGAGCGGTGCGCGCCGATGCTGACAGCGCCGAATTTACATGCGTTCAGACAGGCCTGGCCCATGCATTTACGGCAGTTATCCGTTACGGAGTAGGAAGAAATCGGGCACTCCTCACAGGCCGGACTCAGGACCTGAACAATATTCTTCGAGGTGCTTCCGGGAATCGGATTTTTGCCCTCAGACAGACGGATCCTCTGCTTTACGAGCTCACGGTCCTTGTAAACGCAGCAGCGGTACTGTGCGAGCGGACCCGGACAGAGCCTGTAAATGAGGTCCTCTTTGTGTTCCTCATCCAGCTTGCCCTCCCAGGCAAGTCGCGCCACCTGCTCGATAATCTTGTGTTTCAGTTCAAGAAGACTGGCATCATTGGTAATCATACATGTCCCTCCCCATGTAAATTCAGTTATCTGCACCGGATTTCAGTAAAATCCGGAAATTCTCCGCTATGATCATGAGCGGTGAGAATCAGCATTCTCCGCCCCTGCTCCTGCAGCATCAGGCGCAGACACTTCTCTCTGTTTTCCTGATCGAGGCCCGAAAACGGCTCATCAAAAATCAGCACATCCGATCTCAGGAGCAGCGCCCGTGCTATGGAGACACGTCTTTTCATGCCGCCTGACAGTTCTGCTGTCCGCTGATTCAGGCTCTTCTCCGGGAGAAGTTTCAGAAGCAGTTTCCTGACCTTTCCCGTGTCCTCATGGCTGTACCCGTCGGCGTAAAGAATATTCTCCACCGGAGAAAAATCGCCGGCCAGCCTGTCTTCCTGAAAAACGCAGCCGGCACGGAGTATACCTCTGCGGTTTCTCCTGCAGTCCGTAAGAATACTGCCGCTGTCCGGCTTCTCCAGTCCCAGAATCAGCCGCACCAGCGTGGTCTTTCCGGTGCCTGAGGCTCCCGTGATCAGCAGCCTGTCCCCGTCTGACATGGAAAATGACAGATCATCATACAGCTTCCGGCCATGATATGACTTGCTTACATGTTCTGCTTTCAGGTACATACCTTCACCCTGTGCGTCAGTATTTTTTTCAGAATCAGCATGCCGGCTTTTTCAAAGGCGGCAGACAGAAGAACAATCACAAGCGTCCATGCGAAAAGCCGCGCCGTGTCGAGATTGATTTTTGCCCGGTAGAGACCATTTCCGATCGTTTCAAGCGGCTGACCGATGACCTCGGCAGCGACACCGCTCTTCCAGCACATACCCAGCGACAGCGAAAAGGCACTGAGCAGATAAGGCCGCAGAGCCGGCAGATAAACCAGACGGATTCTCGCGATCCTCCCGGCGTCAAACACCTCCGTCATCTCCAGCATGGAGATATCCGCGGCACCAAGGCCTGCCTTCGTATTCAGATAAAGAACCGGAAATACCACCAGAACCGGAATCCAGAAAGAAAGCATGCGGCTCCCGACCTGGATCAGCAGCAGAATAACAAAACTCACGACCGGTATCGTCTTGATCACCCGGACCAGCGGTTCCATCAGATCCTGGAACATCCGGCTGTTGTGCGCGATGACCGCGGCCGCGATGCCCGCGGCGCTGCCTGCGGCAAAGCCGCACAGAATGTGCAGGCTGGTATTCAGGATGGAATACAGGAAATCACTGTCATGAACCAGATGCACCAGTGCCGTCACCGTATTAACGGGTCCCGCCAGCAGGAAGACATTGCCGACAAGCCTCGACACAGCCTCCCAGACCAGAATCCAGAACAGACAGGAGAAAATTTTTCGTCTCATAGTTCTTCTCAATTTTACTATCGGGTTATGTATTAAGCAAGGATTATCGAAGAGTTTACCATCCCGCTGGTTACAGTTCAGACGTCCGCCGAGCCGCCAGGGCCACGGAACACATGGAGACTCCCAGGCCGAGACCTCCGCAGGCGTCGGTGGTTAATGAGTCCGAGCGTAGCGAAGGACGAATTTACG
>ONOC01000065.1 GCA_900319355.1 uncultured Eubacteriales bacterium
CACCGGATAAGGAAACGGACATCACACTCGAGTTCCGCGACGGAAAACCGGTCGCACTGAACGGAAAGGCCATGAAGATCTCCGAGATCATCCAGGAGCTCAACCGTCTCGGCGGAGCCAACGGCATCGGTATCATTGATATCGTGGAGAACCGTGTCGTCGGCATGAAATCGCGCGGTGTCTATGAGACTCCCGGAGGAACCATTCTCATGGAGGCTCATGATCAGCTCGAGGAGCTGGTTCTTGACCGTGAGACCATGGAAACGAAGAAGAAGCTCGGCAGTCAGCTGGCACAGATCGTCTATGAGGGCAAATGGTTCACACCGCTCCGCGAGGCAATTCAGGCTTTTGTCGAGAGCACCCAGAAGGTTGTAACCGGCACGGTAAAGCTGAAACTCTACAAGGGCAATATCATCCGCAACGGTACGACATCTCCTTACAGCCTGTACAGCTCTTCTCTGGCATCCTTCACCACAGGCGATATGTACGACCACAGCGATGCGAGCGGATTCATCAATCTGTTCGGTCTGCCGCTGAAGGTACGCGCACTGATGATGAAAGATGTGGAGACCATGAAGAACACCAGATAATAACGGTTCTGAGGGCTGTTAAATATAAGTATTCCTGACGGATATCAGTAAAAATCTTCGTAACGGACATAAAAAAGAGGCGGAACCCGAACGGTTCCGTCCCTTTTATTTTCTCTGCTGTTTTTTCTCTGTCTTTTCTCTGTCTTTTCTCTGTTTTTTCTGTATCTTTTCAGTGCCTGCCCTGCCGGCATCAGTCTTCAACGCTGTAGTTCGGTGCTTCCTTCGTGATATGGATATCATGAGGATGAGACTCTTTCAGCGCGGCTGAGGAGATTTTGACAAATTTGCCGGTCTGCTGCAGTGTCTTGATATCCTTCGCTCCGCAGTAGCCCATGCCGGACCGGAGTCCGCCGATCAGCTGGAACACCGTGTCCTCAAGAGATCCCTTATAGGCAACGCGGCCTTCTACGCCTTCGGGAACGAGCTTCTTTGCGCCCGCCTGGAAATAGCGGTCCGCACTGCCATGTGCCTGCGCCATGGCGCCGAGAGAGCCCATGCCGCGGTATACCTTGTATTTACGTCCCTGATACAGCTCGAATTCTCCGGGTGCCTCATCGCATCCTGCAAAAATCGAACCCATCATCGTGACGTCAGCACCTGCCGCGATGGCTTTCGTGATATCACCCGAATACTGAATACCGCCGTCGGCGATGATCGGCGTGCCGGTCTTCTTCGCCTCTTCGTAGCAGTTCATGACCGCCGTGATCTGCGGCACACCGATGCCGGCCACCACCCGGGTCGTGCAGATGGAGCCGGGGCCGATGCCGACCTTGACGCAGTCAGCGCCTGCCGCCACCAGATCATGAACGGCTTCTGCCGTCGCCACATTGCCGCAGATAACCTGAAGATCCGGATACGCGTCCTTGATCATCTTCAGACATTTGAAAATATTCTTTGAATGGCCGTGTGCAGAGTCAATCACGACACAGTCCACATGCGCCTTCACCAGTGCCTCTACCCTGTCAAGCACATCATCGGTAATGCCGACAGCCGCGCCGCAGAGCAGCCGTCCCTGTGCATCCTTGGCTGCGTTCGGATACTGGATCTGCTTCTCGATATCCTTGATGGTGATCAGGCCCTTGAGGTTGCCCTCGTCATCGACAATCGGGAGCTTTTCCTTCCTGCACTTCGCCAGGATTTTTTTCGCTTCCTCGATGGTGACGCCTTCCTTTGCCGTGACAAGATTCTCGCTTGTCATCGAATCCTTTATCTTCTTGCTGAAATCCGTCTCGAACAGAAGATCACGGTTCGTGATGATACCGACAAGCTTCTTGCCCTCGGTGATGGGCACACCCGAAATGCGGTATTTCGCCATCAGATTGTTGGCATCCTCCAGCGTGTTGTCCGGGGAAAGGTAGAACGGATCCGTGATGACGCCGTTCTCCGAACGTTTTACCTTATCAACCTCGTCCGCCTGCTGCTCGATCGACATATTCTTATGAATGATTCCGATGCCGCCCTGACGCGCCATGGCAATGGCCATGCGGTGCTCGGTAACGGTATCCATGCCTGCGCTCATCATAGGAATGTTCAGCCGAATGGTCTTCGTGAGCCACGTGCTTACATCGACCATGTTCGGTGTCACTTCCGAATACTGAGGTACCAGTAAAACATCATCAAACGTAATTCCTTCACCGATAATCTGTCCCATCTTTCCGTCCTTTCCGATCGTTTAACCACCTGAACCTTAGCCATTATTCACCGGATCTGACCGTCCGTTTCACCGCAGGGTACCCCGGCTCTGTCCCTGACAGCGCCCGCCCGCGGAGTATTTCCCGAAAGTTTAGCAAACCTGAAAATGAAAGTCAACAATGCCACAGGAAAACATCGCTGCAGAAAACATCAGCTGAAAAAAGTGCGGCTCGGGATCCTTCTCCGGATATCCTGAATCATCTGATCGTTCGGAGAGATCAGAACCTTCACCCTGTCTCCCGCCTTCGCGTCCTTGATGGCAAAAACCCACGCCTTCTTCCTGTCTTCCTCCGTGCCGGAAGTAAAATCACGGACCTTCAGGTTCTTATAGCCGTCGAGATGGTCGGAACCTGCCGGCGCGAACACCTCTGCCTCCGCCAGATTATACGAGGCGACTTCTTTTCTCGACTCGCCGGAATAGATTCTGGCAATGTCCAGACTGCCGTTCACATAGGAATATTCCAGCTCGACATGAAAGCGCCTGAACAGCCAGCGGTCGACAAAAATCATAACCAGGCCGGCAAGAAAAAATATAATATTCAGAAAAAGCAGGCCGGAGACAAACATCAGGGCCGTGATCACAATAAGCACCGCCTGCATCAGGTAACTGCCGAACCCCCGCTGTCTCGGGATCTCCAGTTCGGTAAATAAATCATCCATATCACAGAAACCTCCGTCAGATATACTGCTGTCAATTATACTCCCGCCTGCTGTCAATGTCACGCACCGGCAGCCGTTTCCTCCTGTTTCCGTTACAGTTCAGACGTCCACCAGAGCCGCCAGGGCCACGGAACACATGGAGACTTCCAGGCCGAGGACAAGCGAGAGCGTGTCGAGGCTGGAAGTCTCCATGTGTGACAGTGGCTGGCAAAGAGTGAACAGTAACCTGTTTCCCGCCCGGATGTTCATGGCATTCTGACGGAAGACCTGACAAAATCTTGTCATAAATGACGTGGCGGTCCCGAAAACGATCCGTTATACTTAAACACGTATAAAAGATGACTATTCTGAACTGAAATGACAGAATACATACCATCGATTCACAAGGAGGAAAGTTACATGTCCAGTCTCAGTCTTGAGCACATCGGCAAAAAGTATCCGAATGGTTTTGAAGCCGTAAAAGACTTCAACCTCGATATCAAGGATAAGGAATTTATCATTTTCGTAGGCCCTTCAGGATGCGGTAAATCTACCACGCTGCGTATGATCGCAGGTCTTGAGGAGATCACCTCCGGTACCCTGAAAATTGACGGCAAGGTCATGAACGATGTTGATCCGAAGGATCGTGATATCGCCATGGTTTTCCAGAACTATGCACTGTATCCGCATATGACTGTATACGACAACATGGCATTCGGTCTGAAGCTCCGCAAGGTTCCGAAGGATCAGATCGACAAGATGGTAAAGGAAGCTGCCAAGATCCTTGATCTGGAGCATCTGCTCGACCGCAAGCCGAAGGCTCTCTCCGGTGGACAGAGACAGCGTGTTGCCATGGGACGTGCCATCGTACGTAATCCGCGTGTCTTCCTTATGGATGAGCCGCTCTCCAACCTGGATGCAAAGCTCCGTGTTCAGATGAGAACCGAGATCGCAAAGCTCCATGACAGACTGGGCGCTACGATCATCTATGTAACCCATGACCAGACCGAAGCTATGACACTCGGTACCAGAATCGTTGTTATGAAGGAAGGCGTCGTTCAGCAGGTTGATACACCTCAGGCGCTTTACAATACACCGTGCAACCTGTTCGTAGCAGGCTTCATCGGATCCCCGCAGATGAACTTCCTGGATGCTGTTCCGGAGAAGGACGAGAGCGGCCATGTAGCGCTGAATATCGCCGGCAGCAAATTCCCGATTCCCGATGCCAAGGGCAAAGTTCTCATCGAGAAAGGCTACATCGGCAAGACGGTTACCGCTGGTATCCGTCCGGAGAATATCTCCGATGATCCGGAAGATATTCAGAAATGGTCCAACGAGACCTTCAAGGCAAAGATCAATGTCTATGAGCTTCTCGGTGCTGAGACATTCCTGTATTTCGATTTCGGCGGCACGGCCATGACCGCACGTGTAAATCCTTCTTCCACCGCAAGAACCGGTGATGAGGTAACCTTCGCTGTCGATGCCGACAAGTTCCATATCTTCGACAAGGATACTGAGCTTGCCATCGTTCACTGATTCCGGTGAACCGCTGAGAAAGACATCCGTCATAAAAAAGACTTCCGCACGAAACCGGTGCGGAAGTCTTTTCTTTTATTCAGCTCATGATCCGGCTGTCAGCGCTCGAACCTGAAATACACGATGACAGCTTTACCGTCGCGGTGAATCCATACAGCGGTATCCTCATCCTTTTCCTCGAACAGGCCCAGATCATACCGGCCGTATTCGTGGCCTTCTGACGGTTTCTTTCCGTTTTCTGCCGCCGTGCCGTAATCTCCGCCCTGAAAAGCGATGACCGTGTTAATGATCGGCTGGATGGCGTCCTCGTCGTCCCCCAGAAACATCTCGCGCACGCCTCTGGACAGATAAACCGGCTCGCCGTTCACATTGCCGTACATCGCCGTACCGAAGCCCTTCTTCTTTACCATCTCCTGCAGCTCATGAAATGTCATAATCATTTCCTCCCTCTGTCATATCTGCAATAAATAACTGTCATCTCGATACTGTATGATCCTCAGTCACTGTTCAGATAGTCATGAACCATCATGGCGATCTTGAACGTCATGGCCTCATCGAATTTCCTGATGTCGAGCCCCGTAACCTTCTGCATCTTCTCGATCCGGTACACAAGGGTGTTTCTGTGAATATAGAGTCTGCGTGCCGTCTCGGAAATATTCAGGTCATTGGCAAAGAACTGCCGGATCGTCGTCATGGCCTCGTCATCCAGTTCAGCAAACACGTCATGGTCAAAGGTTTCTCTGAGGAACATCTCGCACAGTGATCTGGGAAGCTGATAGATCAGCCTGCCGATGCCGAGTCTGTCGTAGGAGATGACCCGGCGGTCCGGGTAAAAAATCCTGCCGACCTCCAGCGCAAGCTGCGCCTCTTTATAGGACTGTGACAGGTTGACCAGCTGCCAGACCGGCGTGCCGTAGGAAACGCGAACCGGAATCATCGCCTCCGTATTCATCATATCCGAAATCATATAGGCCATCTGGCTCATCTGATCTGTGACTTCCGCCCCCGGCTCTTCCGAAACCACTGCGATATCCTCTGTATCCACGGAAACCACGAAGACACTGCCTGCCGGCGTGTACATGGCTTTCAGGGTCTTCAGGGCATAGGACATGTTCTGTTCCGGCACCTTCAGCAGAAATACCGCGCGCGGTACATCATCGCGGATCTTCAGCCTGGCCGATTCTTCTCTGATATCGGTCGGGAGCAAATTGTCCAGCAGAATACTCTGAATGAAGCGGTTCTTATCGGCGCGTTCCTGCGCCATGGCCAGAAAGCCTCTGATCTCACTCGAAGCGATTCTTGTAACGATTTCCGCATCTGCTCCGGAGACAATCAGAATATACTGTGTCCTGTCCCCGTCATCGATTTTTGTATAAACATCATCGCGCACCTGCATGCTGTCCGCTGCAGACTGTATAAAAGACGTGAGCACCTCCCGTTCCGGCTCCGCTCCGGACGAGAACGCCTTCAGCACATCCAGGTTCTGATTTACGAGCGCTATGTCCGCTTCCGTAATATCGGCAAGTTCCTGAAGTGCATTGATCATAATGTGACCGGATACCATACCTGACCTTTCCTTCCTTATCGGGCTTTATGATTTTCCTGATGCTTCTGTGAATAAATGATGCCGCGGCAAATTCCCGGACTTCGTTTCGTGTCCTACCGGTTCCGGATGAATTCATTTCCGTCTTTCATCCGCATGCTGATCATCCGACAGTATGCTGTCATATATCCGCTCCCGGATTTCCTTTTCCGCTGCTTCTTTTCCGCCGTTCTTAAAGGCATTCTTCACGGCTTTTTCCGCGGGCTCTTTCAGCGTGCACGCGAAGGTTATGATTCCGTTCTTCCAGCTGACATTAATATCGCCCTCATACTGGTGAACGATGCCCATGGCAATCGACAGACCGACGCCGTAACCGCCTTTTTTCCGATCGTCAATCCTGTGTGACGAATCCTCCCGGTAGAAACGGTCAAAGAACCGCCTGTAATCCACCTTCGCCCCTGCGGCATACTGATTCGATACATCCAGATGCATCACATGACGCACCATATTGAACGAGACCGTGATCTCTCCGCCGTCGTCGCAGTACTTGATCGCATTATCAATCAGAAGCCCTGCCAGCTGGCGTATCAGGCTCTCCGATACATAAGCCACGATATCCGGCGTGATGTTTTCGGTGAATTTCTTCTTATCCTGCGAGGCCACCGGCTCAAACGTTCTGCAGGTATCGCTGATCACCTCGGAGACGTTGATTTTTTCCAGGTCTCCGGGATCCTCCCGTTCCTCCGCACGGCTGACGGCCACAAGATTGTTGATCAGGCCGGTCATGTGATCTACCTGACGCATGGTGGACTGATTCCACTCGTTTTCACCGTTCATCATCATTTCCACTTCGGTATTCGCACGGATCACCGAAAGCGGCGTCTTCAGCTCATGGCTGGCGTTGGTGATGAACTGTTTCTGTTTCTCCGCATTTTCAATCTCCGGCTGCACCATTCTGAAAGAAAATGCGCGAAGCAGGAAGAACGACAGAATGGCACCGATAAACAGCAGCGCCATCACCGTATACAGAATTCTCCGGCTTGTCACAATTGACTCCGACTTGTCGAGAAAGACAACGATCACGCCGCCCCTGCTGCGGTCAGCCGCCTCATAGTAGTAGCCGCCGATGCTGCCGAAGCTTGCTTCCCTGCGCACTGTCCTGGCATACGTCACGGCCTCCTCATCATCAACGGAGGCGATATAATTCATCTTGATATCCTCAACATCATCATTCTGATCGAAGAGGACCGCCATGTACCGCGTTGCATACCGTTCGTCGGGGTCGGACATTTTCATATTGTAGGAAAAAATCCTCTGGAAATACTCGATCAGATTTTCATCTTCTGAATTAAAGGAGGGATTTTCCGCTCCTCCCGCCTGTGAAAATCTGTTTTTCCTTCCGGATGTCTCCGAAGAGGAAGAAGCCGATGAACCGCCGGCAGATTTCTCCGAAGTTCCCGAACCGGAATACGAAGAATCTGAGGAGGTATCCTCTGCATCGTCTTCCGTCAGAACCAGATCTCCGTCATTCTCGATGATATGATCAAGGACTGCCTTGCTCTCCCGCCGGGTTGTCTGCAGGTTAATCAGATAAACAAGACCTCCCATAAAAATCATCACCAGCAGGAAGGAAATCAGTGCCAGGAATATAAATTTTTTCCTCAGTCTGTTGATCGCGTGTTCGTTCATCTGCCATCCTTTCGTACTTTTCTATGATACCACAAAAGGCCTCCTCCGAACAGAAAGTTCGGAGGAGGCCTCCCGGAGATCTGCCGCGTATCAGAAGCGATACAGACAGATTTTTCTTTATTAAGCTATCGGCTTAAAGACATTTCGTGTCAGTGTCTCATCAGTATCCCATGTCAGCGCCGCCTGCAGCCGGTGCAGCCGGAGCTGGTTCCGGAATAATAGATACAGCTGCCTCAGTGGTCAGCAGTGAAGAAGCAACGGAGGTTGCATTCTGCAGTGCGCTTCTCGTTACCTTTGCAGGATCGACGATGCCGGACTTAACCATGTCGACATACTCGTCATGCAGTGCATCATATCCGATGCCGTCATCGGACTCTTCTACCTTATTGATAACAACGGAGCCTTCCACACCTGCGTTCTCCGCAATGATGTTCAGCGGAGCCTTCAGGGCCTTCAGAATGATGTTGGCACCGGTCTTCTCATCGCCTTCAAGGCTGTCCGCGAAAGGCTGGAGTTCCTTTGATGCATGTACGTAGGCAGAGCCGCCGCCTGCGATGATGCCTTCCTCAACAGCAGCCTTGGTAGCGTTGAGCGCATCCTCCATACGGAGCTTTGCTTCCTTCATTTCTGTCTCGGTTGCGGCACCTACACGGATAACCGCTACGCCGCCGGACAGCTTTGCCAGTCTCTCCTGCAGTTTCTCCTTATCAAAATCAGAGGTGGTGACACTGATCTGATTCTTGATCTGTGCGATACGATCCTGAATGTCCTTCTTGTCGCCGAGACCGTCAACGATCGTTGTATTCTCCTTGGTGATATGAACTGATTTAGCCTTGCCGAGCATATCCATGGTGGCATCCTTCAGATCGATACCGAGATCAGAGGAGATAACCTGGCCGCCGGTAAGAATAGCGATATCCTGCAGCATCTCTTTTCTTCTGTCGCCGTAGCCCGGAGCCTTGACTGCGCATACCTTGAAGGTGCCGCGGAGTTTGTTGACAATCAGTGTGGACAGAGCCTCACCGTCGACATCCTCTGCAATGATCAGAAGGCTTGCGCCGCTCTGAACGATCTGCTCAAGAAGAGGAAGTATCTCCTGAATGTTGCTGATCTTCTTATCAGTGATCAGGATATAAGGTGTATCCAGATTGGCTTCCATCTTCTCCATATCGGTAGCCAGATAAGCAGATACGTAGCCACGGTCAAACTGCATTCCTTCTACGACATCCAGCTCGGTCTGCATGGTCTTGGACTCTTCGATCGTGATAACACCGTCGGATGTTACCTTTTCCATCGCATCGGCAACCATCTGGCCGACTTCATCGTCGCCTGCGGAAATCGCTGCTACTCTGGCGATCTGCTCCTTGCCGGTTACCTTCTTGGACTGCTTCTTAATATATTCAACAGCCTTGTCAGCTGCCTTCTTCATTCCTTTTCTGAGGATGATCGGATTGGCGCCTGCGGCAAGGTTGCGGCTGCCTTCCTGGATCATGGCCTGAGCCAGAACGGTTGCGGTTGTGGTACCATCACCGGCTACATCGTTGGTCTTGGAAGCGACCTCACGGATGAGCTGTGCGCCCATATCTTCATATCCGTCCTTCAGCTCGATTTCCTTTGCAATCGTAACACCATCGTTGGTGATCGTCGGTGCACCGTAGGACTTCTGAAGAACAACGTTACGGCCCTTCGGTCCAAGTGTTACACGTACGGTATTTGCAAGTTTGTCTACACCGGCCTGAAGAGCATTTCTTGCCTCAGCGCCGTATTTAATATCCTTTGCCATAATTCAAATTCCTCCTGTTTTCTGGATCTGTCTTATATGAATTCATCCGGTCTCCGTCCGGCCCTGCCGGCACGGCTGCCGTCTTATTTTATAATTGCGAGAATATCATCCTGTCTGGAAACAATGTACTCCTCATCGTCGATTTTGATATGTGTGCCGGAATACTGAGCAAATACGACACGGTCGCCAACTTTGACTTCCATCTTTACCTTATCGGTTCCGGGACCAACCGCGATGACATCAGCTTCCTGCGGTTTTTCCTTGTTGGCGCTTGTGAGGATAATGCCTGATTTTGTCTTCTCCTCAGCTTCAACCTGTTTCAGAACAACTCTGTCTCCTAACGGAACTAGCTTCATGATCAATGCCTCCTTTATGTTTCTTTCTCTGTATCTCGCTTATTGCCTTATTTATTAGCACTCGTTTTCTATGAGTGCTACTCAACAATGCCTATCATATGTAAATCGACGTTTTTTAGCAACCGAGATTATTCCTGTCAATTCCTGTATTTTCACGGTTATCATCGCGTTTTCTTTTATTTTCTCTTATTTGCGTCAATTTTCATATTTTTAGAAAATTCCGGGTTATCATACAGGATGCCACCGTACTGTATTAAGCCCGACTGCTCCATCGCTGCGCGATTCCCGCAGTCGGCACATGAGACCGACTTCGTCGGTCTGACGCGGCGTTCGCCTCACCGCATC
>ONOC01000040.1 GCA_900319355.1 uncultured Eubacteriales bacterium
TTTCCATCCTTGTCGAAACGGCGGATTATGTAGCCGTCAACAAGCCGGCCGCTATGCCCACGCATCCTTCACACGGCCATTTTGACGATACGCTGGCCAATGCCCTTGTTTATCATTACAAAAATGCCGTGCCGCCGTTTTGCCCCCGCTTTGTCAACCGGCTGGACAGGGGCACCTCCGGCGTGGTGCTGGTGGCGCGTCACGCGCTGGCCGCCGCCACGCTTTCCCGCGCTATGGCGGCGGGAAAGATGAAAGGCTCCATCCCCTATAAGATTTTTGCCGATACGGCGCTCATCGACGGGAAATACCTGGCTTTTGCGCCGGACCGTGTGATCCGGAATACGGCGGTCGATGCCCTTGCCCATCTCTGGGAAAGTGCACTGAACCGGGATGCGACGACGTACAGCGTCATGGTGGCGGAAGCCGGTCTTCATGCCTGGAGAGACAACCGGGCGCTGCTGAAAAAGGAGTCCCCGTCTCTTACGGATGATGAGCGTCTCCGGCTCATGCACGCATCGACGCTTGCCGGCATGGCCATTGCGCAGACCGGCACCTCGATCCCTCACGCCCTGTCCTATACGGCGACCACGGACGCGGGATTCGCTCACGGCCGCGCCGTCGGATATTTTCAGGCGGGCTATCTGGCCGCGGCAGATGAGGATACCCGTAAAAATCTGCTCCGGGCGGCAGGATTTTCTTCGCTTCAGGCGTATGAGGACTTTTTCAGAGAGGTCTGCGGAGAGGAGAAGCTTCCGGCGGAGATTCTCGAAAAGGCCGTCGATGCCGTGATGCATACACCGGCAAAGCTTGAAAAGGCACCTTTTCAGGTGGACAGAGAGACGCTCAGAAAAATTGCCTTTTTTATGGACTGATGCTGATCATGTGACAAATCAGTTGGCAGAAACCATAAAATAGTGTATAAATTGAATAAGAAGCAGATAAATTTCAAAAAAGG
Source organism: uncultured Eubacteriales bacterium (assembly GCA_900319355.1). Classification (GTDB taxonomy): domain Bacteria; phylum Bacillota; class Clostridia; order Lachnospirales; family Lachnospiraceae; genus Bilifractor. Next base: position 956 of record ONOC01000040.1, read on the forward strand.
TATGTAAATGGACAATGATTTTTCTTCTCCTGACAATACACGCTTCTTTAACAGTCAGGGAGAGGCCACTCTGCCGATCGATGAAGTAAAGCCGGGCATGATCTGCATGAAGGGTATAGAGGACAGGCTCGGCAGAATGCTGGTCCAGAACGGCGCTGTGCTCAACAGCTATGTTATCGAAAGGCTGAAACAGTACGGTGTCACCTTTCTGGAAGTGAGAAAACCGGGATACGAAGACGTAAAACCGGTAAAGAAGCGCATGAGCAGCCGTGCGCAGAAGGCTGTCAGAACGGAACGGAAGCCGGATCCGCCGAAGGTACAGCTGGATCACCAGGTAAAGGAACGCATCTCCAGAGGTGTGGAGCTTATGTATTCGCAGGGCACACCGGAGGTGCTTTTTAACGTATCTTCAGAGATCGCCGATGATCTGCTCAACGCCATTGATGCGAACGATGCGGTGGCCCTCAACCTGATGGAGCTCGAGACGAGTGATGAATATACCTTCAATCACTGTGTGGACGTGGCGACGATTTCCATGATCACGGCCAAAAATCAGGGGCTGTCCCAGACAACGGTGAGAGATATCGGCATTGCGGGAATTCTTCATGACATCGGAAAATCAAAGGTGCCGCCGGAAGTGCTGAACAAACCGGCCAGGCTCACCACTGAAGAATTCAATATCATCAAGAAGCACAGTCTGTACAGCTATGAGATGATCCGTGACATTCCCGCGCTGAGTGACGATATCAAGAAGGGTGTGCTGGAGCATCATGAAAAAATCGACGGGAGCGGCTATCCCTACGGCCTGAAGGGCGATAAAATCGCGCCGTACGCCAAGGTTCTCTCCGTGTCTGATATCTACGATGCGCTCTGTACAACGAGACCCTACAAGAAAGGCTATACGCCCAGAGAGTCTGTCGAGATGCTTTCGGCCATGACCGACAAGCTGGATATCGATGTGCTGCATGCCTTCTTTTCATCCATGATTCTGTATCCGGTGGATACGATCGTGCGTCTCAGCAACGGCGAGGATGCCAGAGTGGTCCGTGCGAATCCGGGACTGATCACGCGGCCGGTTGTTGTCGGACTGAAAAGCGGCAGGGTCTATGATCTGAGTTCCGCGGGGTATCTGGATATCGTGATCGATTCTTAATACGAAAAGGTTTGTGAATGAACAGCAGTTATGGCTCACAGAACAATTCCATATCGGGGTTCCAGAAAGTTGTTTCTGTACCGATCGACGATGTAAGGCCGGGCATGGTCTGCGCGCAGAGTATCGAGGACAGACTGGGCCGTCATCTGGTCAACAGCGGAGCTGTGCTGAATCAGTACGTGATCGACCGGCTGAAGGTATTCGGCATCCTTTACCTGGATATCCGTTTCTCCGGTCCGAACAGGACGGCTGTTCCGAAGCGGTCGATCAGTCCGGAAGTCCGGGAGACCATTCAGCGTGAGAGAAGGCCGGACCGTCCGAAGGTACGGCTCGACCGGCAGATCAAGACGCAGATTGAGAAGGGCATGGAGCTCATTTACACGGATTCAAGGCCCGATGTTCTGGTCGGCGTATCATCAAAAATCTCTGATGATCTGATGAACGCGATCGGAAAGAATGATGCGGTGGCACTCAATCTGGTCGAGCTGAAGACAAGTGATGAATATACCTTCAATCATAGTGTGGATGTGGCAACCATTGCGATGGTTATCGCGAAGAATATGCATTATCCGCCGGAAAAGATCAGAGAGATCGGCGTCGCGGGGATTCTGCACGATGTCGGCAAGTCGAAGGTGCCGATCGAGATCCTGAACAAGCCGGCCCGTCTGACCAATGATGAATTCGAGGTCATCAAGAAGCACAGTCAGTACAGCTTTGACATGATCAAGGATGTGCCCGAGCTCAGCGATGAGATCAAAAAGGGTGTGCTGGAACACCATGAAAAAATCAACGGCCGCGGATATCCGAACGGGCTCACTGAGGATGAGATCGAGCCATACGCCAAAATCCTGACAGTGGCGGACATTTATGATGCACTCTGTACGACCAGACCCTATAAGAAGGGATACACGCCCAGAGAATCGGTGGAGATGCTCGCAGCCATGACAGATCAGCTCGACATCGATGTGCTGAATGTCTTTTTTTCGTCCATGGTTCTGTATCCGGTCGACAGCACGGTGCGCCTGAGCAACGGTGAGGAGGCCAGGGTCGTGCGGTCCAATGACGAGCTGATCACGCGGCCTGTCGTTGTCGGCATGAAGAGCGGAAAGGTCTATGACCTGAGTTCGACCGATTATCTCAACCTTGTTATTGCCTCATGATACCGGAGTGTCATGAGCCTGAGATTGTTTTTCGCGGGGGAGGCAGTCTGTGAGAACCGCCCCGTAAGTGACAGAAGCGCAGGCGGCCGGAGATTCCGGCCACCTGCGCTTTTTTCCTGATTCTCTGCCCTTTCCGCTCTGTGTGCCGGAAGGATATGCACCCTACAGTTCGAAAGTGTCGGGATCTTCCCCTGAACTTCCGAACGGCGGCAGTGCATCTATGGCTGCCATATCCTCGTCGGAGAGCTCGAAACTGAAGACATCGAGATTTTCCCGGATGCGCTCAGGTCTGACGGATTTCGGAATCGGCAGATAACCATGCTGAAGTTCCCAGCGCAGACTGATCTGCGGAAGGGATTTCCCGTACTTTTCCGCGATGGCGAGAAGGGTCTCATCCTGAAAAATCCTTCCGCGGCCAAGCGGACTCCAGGCTTCCGTGAGAATGTGATTTTTTCTGCAGTATGCCGTGGGCTCCTCCTGGTTCTGGCCGGGGTGAAGCTCGATCTGGTCCACCATGGGCTGCACTTCCGTCTCCATCAGCGCTTTCAGATGATGCGGCTTGAAGTTTGATACACCGATCGCACGGATTTTTCCCTCATGATACAGTTCGGTCATGGCCCTCCATGTGCCGAGATTGATGTCTTCCCAGTCAGGATAGACGGAGGAAGAAGCCGGCCAGTGAATCAGATAGAGATCCAGGTAATCCAGGCCCAGATTCGACAGTGTTTTCGGAAAAGCGGCTTTTGTCTTTTCGTATCCGCGGTCAGTCCGCCATACTTTGCTTGTGATAAAAAGCTGTTCACGCGGCACACCGCAGCTCCGGATGCCTTCTCCGACACCCTGTTCGTTGCCGTAAAAAGCAGCAGTGTCGATCAGACGGTATCCTGCGTGTACGGCATCGACGACGGCGCTGGCCGCCGCTTCTCCCGTCGCCTTGTAGGTTCCGAAACCAATGACCGGAATCTCAGTTCCATTGTTCAGTCGATAAGTTTTCATGGCAGTGATCTGATATCCTTTCTTTCAGAACGCCTCAGGTTTACAGGATGGAGATGCCGAAGCTGTTTACCAGGGCATCGACAGCCGCACCCTGTCTGCAGAGCGGGCACTCGTGATGCGTATAAGACTTATAGTCCGGAATATCTGAAGAAGTAAAGGCAGCATAAACCGGCATGCCGGCCACCTTGTTGACCATACTGAAGATCGCGCAGGCGCCGCTGATTTCCGCATCGTAGTATTTCAGGCATTCCACGGCAGTGGCGAGGGAGCCGCCTGTCGTGATGGAACCGCAGAGGATCAGCACATGTTTTCTGCGGATGGCCATCTGCATATTGTCACGGAAGATGATCTGACCTGTCGGCGTATATTCCGGCGGCACCACGTAGATGGTCTTGTGGGCGTTGTAGGAAAGAACACCGGTTCTGGTCAGTTCCTCCGCCAGGTAGGTTCCGATGACCTCAGTGCCGTCCAGACATACGATGGTATCAACCGGGGTGGCAACCGAGTAATGAGACGCCAGAAGAGTGGCTACACCGTGAGCCTCGCTGCAGCGGGTTTTCATGGTGGTAATATCAATGTAGCAGTTGATGTGAGAGTGCGGTGTGGCAAAATGACCGTGAAAAAGCTTAAGTGTCACATTCGGATCGATCCGTGAAGGTATTTTTGTGTAACTGGCATCCATGATGTAACTCCTTTCCTCCCGTATGCCGGGCATCAGAATGATCCTGTGCATACTGTACATCGCATAAGCGTAATCAGATGAAAAATAAGACGATATGCACATGATATTCAAAGAAAACAGAATACAGAATATCAATATTCTGAATTCATAACGCAAGTATAGCATTGAAATTGTGTATTGTGCAATATAAATGATGCGCGACTGTAACCTGCGAAAAAATTCACTAAAAACGGGTGTTCGTGATAAACTGTAGCATAAATGAGGGAGCTGCCATGAATTCAGATTTTATTGCGGTATTCAACTTTATCCGTGAAGTCCGGCATCTGCCGGAGCAGGTGAGAGAAGAGTTTCTGACGTATAAATGCAACTACTATCAGTTTTTCATCCGGGTTGCACTGGTCGTTACCTGTTTTGCGGAATTTCTTTTTATCGTGTCCGATTATGCGCTGAATGAAGAGATGTTCCGTCCCACCCTGATCCCGAGAGCCTCGATTTTTGTCCCGATGGTCTTCTATATTTTCGCGGAGCGGAGGGCAAAATCCAGAAAGGTCAGGACTTTTCTGAATTATTTTCTGGCGGAATGCGTTGTGCTGTCAACCATATGGTCGGTATTCCATCTGAAGGACAAGGCGCATTTTGCAGAGGGATCCTTCTCGATGAATCTGATTTTCATCGTTCTCGGCATCGGATCCTCAACCGCATTCTGCGTGGGAAATTACATTTTCTTCTTTGCCGAGATCCTCATCACCAATGCCATTATCCATTATGAAAACCTCATGGTTATTCTTTCGCTGAATCTGCCGGCTTCCCTGGCGGTGATTTTTGCCCAGATCATGCTTTCTCTGGCATCATATGATTCCTTCCGCATGACCAGAAAACTGGACGACATGCTGAAGACGGATCCGATGACACATATCGGCAACAGGGCTCTGCTGGACAAAATCGTCGTGAACAACACGCTGAAGAACGCAGAGAATCCGACGTCGCTGATCATGCTGGATGTGGATCATTTTAAGGAAGTGAATGATGAGCACGGTCATGAGATGGGAGATGCGGTGCTGAAATATCTGGCAGGATACCTGAACAGCCATGTGCGGAAGGGTGATCATGTGATCCGCTACGGCGGAGACGAATTTCTGATGATCATGTACGGAAGTTCTGCTGCGGACAGTTTCCATACGATGGAGAGAATCCGTCATGATATGGAGCAGGATGAAAAAAAGCCGATGGACTTCACCATCTCGGACGGCGTTGCGGAATACCGGGATGACTTCAGCAAAGCGCTTGCTGAGGCGGATACCGCACTGTATCAGGTCAAGAAGCACGGCAGGAACAGCCAGCTCATCTACAGAACAGGCTTCGGTATGGAACCCGGCTATGTCCGTACAGACGGATCTCAGCAGCAGAACCAGGCGGGGACTGCTGCTTCAGACAGATGACTGACGGGATAGTTCCGGTACGGGAGAAAGTCGTGCCGTTCCCGGTTCGGGTTCTCCTTCCAGCAGGGTGTGGAAGTCCGTATTATTGCTGGAGAATTCACTGAGCGTGATACAGCAGGTACCGATCCTGGCCAGGTCATAGAGCAGATCGTTGAATGAGCCGGTCAGCTCGGCAGAGCATTTGTTTTTGCTGATCCGCTTCATGTGACGGCGGCGCAGCCGGTCATCAAGGCTGAGAATCTCAGGCTTGAGCTTCCGGATGCTGTCCGCATTTTCTTCATCGGTGTCTCCCTGAATCAGAGAATTGAGGATAAGGCCGTAGAGTTCCGATATTTTCTGGAAAGAATCCCGCAGGTCTTTAATGGCGTCTCTGGAGTATTTTTTCTTCTGGCCGTCGTTTTCACTGATATTCTTTACGATTTCTTCACAAAGGTCGCTGATTCTGACCATGTCATTCTTGATCAGAATGGTACCGGTGAGCTGAGAAGCCTGTTCCCCCGTGAGACTGCCGTCTCCGAACATGGAAGAGGTGTAGTCATCTATGCTTTTTCCCACGGAGCGGACCGCATCAGATTCTTTCTGAATGCTGTGCAGCATTTCCGGGATGCCTTTTATGCTGAAACTTTCGGCCTGAATCAGTATATCCCGGACCATGTGGCCCACATGAAGCACTTCCCGGGATACCAGATGCAGAGAAGGCAGTGGCTGGCCGATCAGCATCCGGTCCAGATATTTCGGCTGAGCGAGTGTTTCTGCCGTCTGTTTTCTGCGGTCAGGCAGGAGTTTCATGACGATTTTTACCATGAGAGGCAGAAGAGGGGTCCAGATCAGCGTCATGGCAATGTTGAATCCGGTATGGGCATTGGCTATCTGACGGGAGATGACATCCACCTCCGGTCCCTTCGGGGAAAGCCACTGGATAAACTTCGCGTAAGGACCGACGAACCAGACGAAAAGAAGCGTTCCCGAGATGTTGAAGATACAGTGCGCAAGCGCAGTTCTTTTGGCGTCGATGCTTTGATTCAGGCTGGCGAGGATTGCCGTGATGGTGGTGCCGATGTTGTCGCCGAGCAGGATCGGGATCGCGCCGGCAAGGCCGATGATGCTTGTCGTTGTTCCCGCAACCGCCTGGGTGGCGAAATTCTGCAGCACGGCGGTGACGAGTGCGCCGGAAAGGACACCAAGGACCGGATTTTTTGTGAGCACGGCCAGCACCGCCTTCATTTTCTCTCCGGCGGCTTTCTGAAGGCTTTCACTCATCATATTCATGCCAAAAAGAAAGATGGCGAGTCCCCCGAGAAGACCAAATACAATCTGCACGTTTTCGTTCATAAAATCTCCATTCTTCCACTTATCTTATACAGTACGGCTGTATCATACTCATGCTAGCTGACGCAGGCCGTGCCAGCTATCCATGTCATGTAATGCGTATGTTAACGGTATGTAAATCGGGAAACATAAAGTTAAACTCAGATTTTGTATCTGAAGAAAGCGTGAAAAGTAAATTAAATCTGTGCGGCGGCTCCTGAACTCACTGGCATGCGACGCGCTCTCGCCTGTCCTCGGCGCAGTATAGAATCTGCAGGATCGGGTGGCGGGAGGCACCGGAACAGTGTATGATGTTAGCTGGTACGGATGCTCACGGGATCCGGGATGTGACAGCAGGAAAGGCGGGGTATTGATGAAACACATTCATGTGAACAGCTTATGTCGAAAACTGATGACCGGTGTTCTTACGGCGGCGCTTGCCGCAGGTGGCACAGGGGCGGCAGCGATGCTTTCCGGCTGCGGTAACGCAGAAACCGCAGAAACGGTACGGCAGGATTCTCAGAGCGTGGAGAGCGAATCGGTCACAGCGGCATCGGAGGACATCCGTGATTTTTCTTTCGGGTGGTCAGGCGGCTCCGGCCGGGCAGTGATTACCTGCACGAAAGTTACCGACAGAAAAGGACAGCTGTATGCGACGATCCATTTTGCCAGAGCGAACGGGGGTGAGAGCTCGTATACCGAGGTAAAATCGCTCGGAGAGACGGTCTCCGGGTCGAATACCTTTACAATACCTGTCAACCGGGATAAGAATACGGAGATTCAGGCCCTGACCACAGCCATGTCAAGTGACCACTGGATTGATTACACCATCTATGTGGGGACTGAGGGACAGCCGGTGTCGGGTGGCTCCGTCGATGAACTGGGATTTGATACGGAGGCGCCGGGTTTCACGGGCCTTGTGGCGACAGGTGAAGTGGACTGTTCCGGATCAGATTATGTGAGGATTTTTACCTATGAAGATGACATCAGCCTGATTGAAATCCGTCTGAATGCAGAAGAGTCCGGAAGTCATGAGAGCAGTACAGGCGGCGAAAATCTGCAGAGCAGTTCAGACAGTGAGAATCAGCAGAGCAGTACAGGCGACGGAGCCCTGCAGAGCAGTTCAGACAGTGAGAATCATCAGAGCAGTACAGGCGGCGAAAATCTGCAGAGCAGTTCGGACGGTGAGGGTCAGCAGAGCAGTTCATCCGGTGAAACGGTCAGATACCTGGCGGCGCCCGAAGATGCGGAGATACCGGCGGGAACAGACAGGCTGGCCACGGTTGTGCGCGTGCCGGCGGAAAAAGCCTTTGTCTCATCGGAAGAAGGCCTGGCACGGATTCGGGATCTCGGTTATGAAGGTTCCGTTCTTTCGACCGATGCCGATGCGGGTGACGGATGGGACTGGACGGCGCTGGTGAAGGATCAGGCGGATCTGGCTGTCATATCTCCTGACATGCTGGCGGAAAACGGCGGTTACGCGCAGATGTCCTCCGAAGCCTCGGAGCTGAATATTCCGCTGTTTGTGGATGAAAGCAGCCAAGAGACAGAGAAGGGTCAGGAAGCCTGGAACACGGTATATAAGATTCTTTTCGGCGGCGGCAGATCCGGCAGCAACACATCCGGGAGCAGCGAATCCGGCAGCGCGGAAACCGGCAGTGAAAAATCCGGCAGCGGTACGTCGGCAGCCACGGGAGATGAAACTGACGGTGATGAGACGCTGATCCTTTCGGACGGGCTTGAGGATGCGCCGGAGATTCCGGGACATACCTGCACCGGCCGCCTGAATGTACAGTATGCAAAGAAGTTCCGGGTTTATTATTATGACGGAGGCCGGGACTGGAAGGTGCTGTGTGTCGATGACGGCAGATCTTATCTGCTCGTGCCGGAAGGGGAGAAAAAGCCGTCCGGCCTTTCCGATGACATCATTGCGGTCTCGCAGCCGGTCAATCATATCTATATGGCGGCGACAGGATCCATGTGCTTTTTCCCGGCGATCGACAGCCTTGACCTTGTCACCCTGAGTTCACTGGATACCGATGGCTGGACTATTCCGGAGCCGGTGAAGGCGATGAAATCCGGCAAAATGGAATTTGCCGGGAAGTACAGCGAGCCCGACTATGAGATGCTGGTGAATGAAGGATGCGGCCTGGCCATCGAGTCAACGATGATTCTTCATGTGCCGGAAGTGCAGGAGATGCTCGAGGATCTCGGGATTCCTGTGATGATCGATCTGTGCAGCTATGAGAGTGATCCCTTCGGAAGAATGGAATGGGTTAAGTTTTACGGCGCGCTGACAGGCAAAGAAGAAGAGGCCGCGGATTATTTTTCTGAAGAGCTGGATTCTCTGGGAGATAAAAAGTATAAGGATACCGGAAAGACGGTCGCCTTCTTTGCCGTGGATTCCAACGGACAGGTCACGGTCAGAAAAACAGATGACTTTATTCCGAATCTGATCCGGATGGCCGGCGGAAATTATGCCTTTAAAGACCTGAAAAATCCGGGCAGCAGCTCTGCCTCGGTCAATCTCACGATGGAGCAGTTCTATGCGGATGCAAAGGACGCGGACTATCTGATCTATAATGCGACGATTGAATCTCCTGTCAGAAGCATAAAGGATCTGGAGAAGAAGAATAAGCTTTTTAAGGACTTCAGAGCGGTTAAAGAAGGAAATGTGTGGCAGGTTGACAGGTCATGGTATCAGTCGACAGATCATGTGGGAAAACTGCTGACGGATTTTCATCTGATGCTGACGGGCGGTGCAGCGGAGGATATGACCTTTCTCACCAGGATGAAATAAACGTGGGAGAACATAATAAAGCGGCAGACCGGAACCTTCCGGCCTGCCGCCTTTTTTTTCAGCTTACAAGAACGCTTTTCTGTTCGATGACATGATGAAAATAACTGGAGATCCAGTGCGATCCGTCGCCGGGCTCAATACAGTTCTCCTCGCCGACAGCGGTAAACTCGCGTGCCGCGCAGTATTTGTCTGCGAGGCTTACCAGCCATGCCTCACGGCAGCGGGGAACGTGAACCAGTGTCAGCGGAAACATATGGGTACGGATGATGTTCTTTTCTTTTCTGTCGAGGGGCCAGATCCGTCCCGCATTTTCCAGGGCGGTCTTCGGATGGCTGATGCCGTGCCGGAATCCGCTCATCGTTACATCCTTCGTACAGTACAGATAATAATCGTGCAGCATGGCACCTGTCGCGAGTTCTTCCTCGTTGATGCGGATGTGCATCTTCTGTGCGAGATAGAAACTGCACTTCGCGACATTTACACAGTGCTGATAGGTGTTATTACCGTGGTGCTGTCCGAACTGTTTCATCTTCAGAATATTTTCATCGTTCATCAGACGGTTCAGCGCGCTGTTGAAGGCTTCTTCGGAATTTGTTTCCGTTTGTGAAGCATTTTCTGCATGATCCAACGGAATCACCTTCTTTCTCTCAGTCCAGATTATAGTACATTAACATAAAATATCAAGAAAAATGCCCGAAGCCCGTAAGGACATTCATGAGTTCAGCAGAGATTCAAGGCTGGTATCAAGCTCCGTGGCACAGCTGTCAAGGTCGGCCTGGCCATAGTAGTATTTGTCGGCCGCATCCGTCACAGCGGTAAGGACATCGCCGTTCTCCATCGACGGGATCATGGAATCCATGTCATCTAGATGTTTCAGCACATATTCACCGGCATCGGCATCATGGCCCTTCATCAGTCCGGCACGTTCCAGTGTCTTGCGTGCTGCGGAACTGACAGGAATTCCCTTTTCATTCCGCTGAAGAACGGCCATGCCCGGATCATTGACCAGGTAATTGAGAAGCTCGGCCGAATCTTCCGGATGACTGGTATTGATACTGATCGCATACATCGTTGCCGGTTTGACATACCAGCCTTTCAGCTTCGCGCCGGATGCCGCCGGAGGATCGGCCAGCGTCAGCTTCACGTCTTTATCGCTCAGAGGATCGCAGTAGCGGCTGGAATCATTGGCCCACATGGCGGCACCGGCACAGGTTCCGTTGGAAAAATCGGTGCAGTCCCTGCTGCTGGAAACAGGAAAAACATGCCGGTCGGCGAGCTTTTTGTAAAAGGACAGCATGGCCTCAGCGGCCTCTTTTCCTCCGACATACCGGCCGTCGTTACTGAAGACCTTTTTTCCTGTCGTCTGCTCATACCAGGCAATCAGCGTAAGAAAGAGGTGCTTCTGGTTCATGCAGACCACGCTGATACCGTCCTTTGAGAGGACATCGGCGGCCGCAAAGAGATCATCCCAGGTTCTGGGAACCTCAAGCCCGTACTGATCAAGAATATCCTGGTTGTAATAGAAGACTATGGCGTTGTAGGCGATGGGCAGCGCGTTCAGCTTTCCCTGAACCGTACCGTAGGACAGATCCTTTGCCGAATAGGATGACAGATCGATGATGTCGGAGAGCTTATTGAGATCGTAATAGCCGTTTCCATCCGGGGAATACTGTGACAGCCAGTCGAAATTGATCTGCATGACATCCGGTTCCGTGCCGGAAAGCATGTAAACACGGTAACGATATTCGTATCCGCTCCATACACTGTATTCGCAGTCAACCGTGATGCCGTCGTGACTCTGATTGAAATGGTCGATACCGGTCAGTGTGTATTTATGGCGGATGTCATTGCCCCACCATCCGAACCGGATCTGCGTGTCCCTGTTCACAGAGGTGACGATGGTCTGATCCGTCTGATTCTTGAAATATAAGAAAACGGTGAGGCCGATGCCGAACAGGACCGCAATAAATATGATGATGATCAGGGCATCACTTTTCTTATTATGAGTAGTCATTGACATCCTTTCCTTTGCCGCTTTTCTTGCTTTCGTAGAGAAGTCTGTCCGCACGGTTGAAGATTTCGGCATAGTCTTTTTCGTCAGCTCTGATCATGACCGTTCCGCTGCTGAAGGAAAGACCGTTTCTGCTGCTGTATTCTTTAAACATTTCCATGAACCGGCTTCTGAGTTCTGCCATATATTGTTCCATTTCCACCCGTACAGAAGCGGCATCATTCGTGTCAAGAATACCGAAAACGGCAAATTCATCGCCTCCGATTCTGCCGATGGTGAAAAATTCTGAAGCGAAGGTTTCAGTGAGCAGTCCTGAAAAACTTCGGAGCACATTGTCACCGTTCAGGTGGCCGTACTGGTCGTTCATCTGCTTGAAATTATCGAGATCGAATACCGTCAGGCACATATGACTGCCGGAAGGCGGCACAGCAATTCTGGACGATACGCTTTCCTGAAATTCTGTTTTGTTCAGCAGACCCGTCATGCGGTCATGAGAAGCTTCCAGCTGCAGGGAATCGACGATCTGGTTAGCTGATACGTTCATTCTCTTTGTGAGAAGGATACCGAAGCTGAGGATCAGGAAGGACATGACAGCCGCCATCAGAAGTGTGATCCACATATTTTGACGGTTGCCTTTGACCACAATCTCCGAGGGCAGAGAACATACGATCCGCCATCCGTTGCTGCAGGAATCGACGGTGACAAGAAGATCCTCTGTGAGGACACTTCCGTTCTTCAGGTCGGTGATCAGATCGGATGTCGTGCTGTCCAGTCTGCTGCCGATGTAATAATCCTTGTTGGAATAGAGAATCGTGTTCTGAAGATCTACGAGGTAAACGGTCATGCCGTCCAGCTGCTCCGGAATCTCGAAGTCGGACTGAAGCTCTCTCGAGAAGATGGAAATGACAATGATGCCCTTATCGTTGAACCGCTTCAGGTAATAGATGTGGTCGGTGTTGTTGTTCAGACCGAATACCCATCTTGATTCGCCGTTGCCCTCATTCAGCAGGCGGTCAAAATCGTCATACATGCCGCCGCTGAAGTACATCGCCTGTGTGATCTGGCTGATCCAGCCGACGCTGTCGTCATTGGAATAAACGATGCCGAAGTCAGAATAATTCTCTGTGACGCCGAGATCCTGGATTTTTTCGTTGATTTCGTCAGCAGTCTGGATCTGGGTATATTCATCTGCATTTTCATCGGTCGGATCGTAGGAAACGTAGGATTTCTCTGAATACAGAAGGGAAGCGGTACGCTGTATTCTGGACAGGTAGCCGTCAATATTGAGCTCCAGCTGGCGGTTGCTGGCGGCAATCAGACCGGAAGCGTTTTTGCGCAGTATATAATTAGACTGACCTGCCAGAAAGAGGGTCAGATAGATGGTGATACCGAGAATCAGGGCAGAAAACAGAAGGATGGTTCTCAGCTGGATTTTTCTAAATTCGTTTTCCATATATATGTCCTGAAAAATATCATGTCGATTTTTTTGTATCTTCTCACATATATTCGATGACTTCAACCGTTTTCGTTAATAATCCTGTATAAAAATTTCGTTGAAATATTGAACTTCAGCGCCATTTCCGGGCGGGGCATAATGACAAAATCTCAAAAATTTCATATACTGGGACTGAAGTCCGTCATCTCTTTCAGAACACCGGAAAATTCAGTCGGTACAAATGTTGTCCTGAATACAGATGCAGATATCTGTGCGTGGTAATGTAACAGCTGAAACAGGTGAAAATCATCAAAGGAGGCTTGTCATTATGGTTAATTTTCAGAAAGCAGCCATTGTCGGCTGCGGATTTGTCGGTTCTTCATCCGCGTTTGCTCTGATGCAGAGCGGCCTTTTTAATGAGATGGTTCTGATTGATGCCGACAGGGCAAAGGCAGAGGGTGAAGCACTGGATATCAGTGACGGCGTACCCTTCGTCAGTCCGCAGAAAATCTATGCAGGCGATTATGACGATGCCGCCGATGCCGGCATCATTGTGGTGACGGCGGGTGCCGCTCAGAAACCCGGAGAGACAAGACTTGACCTGGTGCACAAGAACGTCGGGATTTTCCGCTCCATCATTCCGGAGATTGCAAAGAGAAACTTTCAGGGCATTCTGCTGATCGTGGCGAATCCGGTGGACATTCTGACATACGCGGCGGTGAAGCTCTCCGGTCTTCCGGAAAACAGGGTGATCGGGTCCGGTACGGTACTGGATTCGGCAAGACTCCGCTCCAAGCTCGGTGAACATCTGGCCGTCGACAGCCGAAGCGTCCATGCCTTCATTGTCGGCGAACACGGGGACAGTGAGATCGCGGCATTCTCAAGCGCGAATGTATCCGGTGTACCGCTTTCTGATTTCTGCGAGATGAGAGGCCATTATCATCATCTGGAATCACAGAACCGTATTCAGGAACAGGTCAAGAACAGCGCATACGAAATTATTTCAAAGAAACATGCCACCTATTACGGCATCGCGATGTCCGTCAGAAGAATCTGCGAGGCCATCGTGCACGATGAGAAGTCCATTCTTCCGGTATCCGTCATGATGCACGGGGAGAACGGCATCGACGGCGTATGCCTTTCCATGCCGGCCATCGTCGGTGCAGAGGGATTTGAACAGCACGTACCGATGCCCTTAAGCGAAGAGGAGACAGCACAGCTCCACAGATCAGCGAAAACACTGAAGGAGATTCTCGCACAGGAAGGGATCTGAGGAACTGCCGGTATGTCGAAGGGATTTTCAGCATGAAGGAACAGGAGAGCCGGTACAGCCCGGCAGCAGAACAGCAGCTCCGGGAGGCGGGACAGCATCTCCCGGAGGGGCTTTCGCTTATCAGAAGCGATGGGAAACTTACGCTGACCGACGGAAAAGAAGCGCTGTGCGGTGATTTTGCCGGCATGAAGAGGCGGATCAGGGAGGCGAACCTGAGGCAGGAACTGCTGGTGAAGGCTGCCCGCGTCAGGAAAGCGCCGGAAGGCCGGCGACTGAAGGTGCTGGACGCGACGGCGGGACTTGGCGAGGATGATCTGCTGCTTGCCGCTTCCGGCATGGAAGTGGAACTGTATGAACGGGATCCGGTGATCGCGGCACTTCTTGAGGATGCGGCAGAAAGAGCGCTCTGTGACGGGGGTCTCTCGGAAGCAGTACGGCGGATGAGGATTCACCGGGGGGACAGCATAGAGGAAATGAGAAGGCTGGGACCGGAGGCGGAGGCCGATCTGGTGTATCTGGACCCGATGTTTCCCGAAAGACAGAAAAGCGCGCTGATCCGGAAGAAGTTTCAGCTGCTTCATCTGCTTGAGCAGCCCTGTACGGACGAAGAGGCGCTGCTGGAGGCCGCGCTTTCCGTGAAGCCCTTCAAAATCATCATCAAGCGGCCGGCCCGGGGACCTTACCTTGCGGGAAGAAAGCCGTCTTATTCAATGACAGGCAGTGCGATCCGCTATGACTGTCTGGTTTTTCCTGAAAATCTCCGGGCATGATTGTAATCATGTAAATGGAGGAAAAAGAAAATTATAATCCTGTTTAAAGGTTATGAGAGGAAAAGGAAAATAATAATCCTGTGTAAAGGTTATGAATGTTATAAATGATGAAGTAACACGATAAAAAACAGGTACAGGCGAAGAGGAGTGGAGACTCCGGGAAAGGAGCTGCGTGATGGGTTTTAAATCAGATATCGAGATTGCACAGGAAACGGTTCCGGTCCGCATTAACGAAATTGCGGACAGACTGGGCATTCCGGATGACAGTGTTGAGAATTACGGCAGATACAAGGCAAAAATCGACTACAACATTCTGAAGGATAAGAAGGATACGCCAGACGGAAAACTGATCCTCGTGACAGCCATCACGCCGACACCTGCGGGCGAGGGCAAGACCACAACCTCTGTCGGCCTTACGGATGCCCTGAACCGGATCGGGAAAAAGTCAGTGGCGGCACTCCGCGAGCCGTCCCTCGGACCGGTTTTCGGCATCAAGGGCGGTGCGGCAGGCGGCGGCTATGCACAGGTCATCCCGATGGAGGACATCAACCTGCATTTTACCGGAGATATTCATGCCATCGGAGCGGCAAACAATCTGCTTGCGGCAATGATTGACAACCATATTCAGCAGGGCAACCGGCTCGGCATCGATCCGAAGAACATTACCTGGAAGAGATGCGTGGATATGAATGACCGTCAGCTCCGTCACATCGTGGACGGCCTCGGCGGGAGACTTCAGGGTGTGCCGAGAGAAGACGGCTTCGATATCACGGTGGCCAGCGAGGTGATGGCGGTGCTCTGCCTGGCTTCCGACATTGATGATCTGAAGGCAAGACTGGCCAGGATCGTCATCGGATACACTTACGACGGAAAGCCGGTGACGGCAGCGGACCTGAAGGCCCAGGGCGCCATGGCGGCGCTGCTGAAGGATGCGCTGAAGCCGAATCTGGTTCAGACACTCGAGCATAATCCTGTCTTTATCCACGGCGGTCCGTTTGCGAATATCGCCCATGGCTGCAACTCCGTCATGGCGACGAAGATGGCACTGAAGTTCGGCGATTACTGTGTGACGGAGGCCGGCTTTGCCGCGGATCTCGGCGCCGAGAAGTTCCTGGACATCAAGTGCCGGATGAACGGCCTGAAACCGA
>ONOC01000019.1 GCA_900319355.1 uncultured Eubacteriales bacterium
CACACGAAGTGTGATGCGGTGAGGCGAACGCCGCGTCAGACCGACGAAGTCGGTCACATGTGCCGACTGCGAGAATCGCACAGCGATGGAGCAGTCGGGTTTAATACAATATGTGGCACTACTTGTAGTATGGGGTTTACTGCTATACATATTTACGGTACACAGGAATCAGTCATCGGTGATGATGGTTCCGCAGTTTCCGAAGTAAGCTTCCTTCGCTTTGTCGATGGAGGTGATGACTGCGCGCTTTCCGCCGTTCTCGATAAATTCAACAGCCGCCTGAATCTTCGGCAGCATGGTGCCGTACTCGAACTCGCCGTCGGCCATGTATTTTTTCGCCTGTTCAACGGAAATTCTGCCGATCGGCGTCTCATGATCTGTTCCGTGTGCGAGCTTGGCATTCTCCACGCTCGTCAGAATGAACAGCTCATCCGCCTTCAGTTCCTCGGCAAGTCTCGCACTGATCAGATCCTTTTCAATGACCGCACTGGCACCGCGCAGCTGCTCTCCCTGCTCCATCACGGGGATTCCGCCGCCGCCCGCAGCGATGACAATCTGACCGGCATCCGCCAGAAGGCGGATGGTTTCAATCTCGATGATATCCTTCGGCTTCGGGGATGCAATGATCCTGCGGTATCCGCCCTCCGTCTCCGTGACGAAATTTCCTTTCTTCTCTTCCGCTTCCGCCTCTTCCTTCGTCAGAAGACGGCCGATGACCTTGGTCGGCTGATACAGGGATTCGTCATACGGGTCAACGGTCACCTGTGTGATCACCGTCGCCACGTTCTTGTAAAGGCCCCTTCGGAGAAGTTCCGCGCGGAGCTCATTCTGGATATCATATCCGATGTATCCCTGGCTCATGGCAGAGCATACGGACATCGGCGCCCCGGTATAATCCGGATGAGCTTTGGCAAACTCATTCATCGCCGTGTGGATCATGCCCACCTGTGCTCCGTTGCTGTGCGTGATCACGAGATCAGCGCCCTCTTCCACGAGATCTGCAAGCGAAGATACTGCCTTTCCGACAGCTTCCCGCTGTTCCGGCAGCGTAACGCCGAGTGCCCTGTGGCCGAGCGCCGCTACAATTCTCTTCTTCTGAAGCATGTCCGTCCTCCTTTATGACAAAGCCTTTTCTGATCCGTTAACGCTTTTCACCTGTTAACGTTTTTCATCATCTCAAAAATCGAACTTCCCCGCAAACCAGCTGTCGAGTTCATCGATCGGCACACGAACCTGATCCATCGTGTCACGGTCACGGATCGTGACGGCGTGATCGTTCTCCGAGTCAAAGTCGTAGGTTACGCAGTACGGTGTACCGATCTCATCCTGACGGCGGTATCTCTTTCCGATGGCACCGCGGTCGTCATAGTCGCAGTTGAACTTCGTGGACAGCTTCTCATAAACCTCTTCCGCATGCTCATTCAGCTTCTTGGACAGCGGCAGAACAGCCACCTTGACCGGTGCCAGCGCCGGATGGAAGTGAAGCACGGTGCGGACATCATTCTTCTCCGCATCCAGTACCTCTTCGTCGTATGCCGAGCAGAGGAAGGCCAGAACCACACGGTCCGCGCCGAGCGACGGCTCGATAACATACGGAATGTATCTCTTGTTCTTCACGTCATCAAAGTAAGTCAGGTCCTCACCGGATACCTCCTGATGACGTGACAGGTCATAGTCCGTTCTGTCGGCGATGCCCCAGAGCTCGCCCCAGCCGAACGGGAACGTGAATTCAATATCGGTCGTCGCCTTGCTGTAGAAAGAAAGCTCCTCTTTGGCGTGGTCTCTCAGACGGAGTTCGTCGTCCGGAATGCCCAGATCATTCAGCCATTTGTGGCAGAAGCTTCTCCAGTAGTCAAACCACTCAAGGTCGGTGTCCGGCTCACAGAAGAACTCGAGCTCCATCTGCTCGAACTCACGGGTACGGAACGTAAAGTTGCCGGGTGTGATCTCGTTGCGGAAGGACTTTCCGATCTGGCCGATGCCAAACGGGATTTTTTTGCGGGAGGTGCGCTGTACATTCTTAAAGTTGACGAAAATGCCCTGCGCAGTCTCAGGACGCAGATATACCGTGTTCTTCGCATCCTCGGTTACACCCTGGAAGGTCTTGAACATAAGGTTGAACTGACGGATATCGGTGAAATTGTGCTTGCCGCAGGAAGGGCAGGGAATCTGATGCTCTTCAATGAAGCTCATCATCTTCTCATTGGACCAGCCGTCACAGCTGTTGTTCTCGAGCGGGATATTGTTCTCGTTGCAGAAATCTTCGATCAGCTTGTCCGCACGGAAACGCTCATGACATTCCTTGCAGTCCATCAGCGGGTCGGAAAAGCTGCCCAGATGGCCCGACGCCACCCAGGTCTGCGGGTTCATCAGGATAGCGCAGTCCACGCCGACGTTGTACTTATTATCCTGAACGAACTTCTTCCACCATGCCTTTTTCACGTTATTCTTCAGCTCAACGCCCAGCGGACCGTAATCCCAGGTATTGGCGAGTCCGCCGTAGATCTCGGATCCCGGGTAAACAAAGCCCCTTGATTTCGCGAGCGCAATGATCTTGTCCATTGTCTTTTCCATGTCGATTTTCTCCTTTATTTATATATGATGTAAGCGTATTCATCCGCTACAGTCACATATTTCATAACTTCCTTCTCATTGTCAGACTGCTCCGGGTCAGAGGTGCCGCTGACGGACAGGCTGTCCGATGACGCGCTGCTGACGGAAGACGAACTGCCTGAGGATGTGCTGCTTTCCGATGTCGAACCGGATGATGATGTGCTGCCGGCGGAAGACGAACTGTCTGAGGCCGTGCTGACCGCCGTGAGCGATGTTCCTCCCGAAGATGCCTCTGCGGAAGATGATCCTGCCGAAACAGAAGAGGCCTCCACCTGCTCTCCGGAAGCCGATGACACGCTGACCTTTTCCTGATCCTCTGTCTTTCCGGAAACGACCGAATCCACATTGGCCGTCATTCTTCCCGTCACGGTGACGTTGCCGGTCGTGTACAGGATTTTGTCCGGCACACGTACGTATACCGGCTCTGAAATGATAAAAATCTTCCATTCCGACCGGCGCTCCGAAATCTGCTCCGTATCAGATGCATCTGCCGGACTGCCTTTTTCATCATACCATGTCTGGCTGATATCGTATCCCGCTTCAGCCGCTTCCTTCAGCGTCCCGAGAAAACAGGGAACCTGATTAAAACCGCTGTAGTCCTCCACCGATCCGTATTTCATCACGATGGTTACGCTGTTTCCGCTGATCTTGCACGAATCCAGTGACACCTTCGATTCATCACCCGCATCGTACCGGCGGACGGACTGTCTGATATAATCCGTAAGTTCTTCTTCCGTGTAATCTCCGTCCTTCTCTTCGATGATGGTTTCCGTCACCGCCCCTTCCTCGTCAACCTGCACCGAAGTGCTGTTGCTGCTGTTGGGAAGAGAGCAGGCGGAAAATGTCATCGCCGCGGCCAGAAAGACCGGAAGAAACAGCTTTCTGATTTTCTTCAAAAAACGGCTCCTTTATTTCTTCAGCGGGCTGTCACGGTGAATGATGTCGCCGCGGCCCGGCCCGTTCGAAACAAGCGTGATCGGATATCCGATCTGCTGCTCAATGAAATTCACGTAATCCTGTGCTTCCTGCGGCAGATCCTCGAACTTTCTGATGCCGCGGATATCGCACTTCCAGCCCTTAAACACTTTGTAAACCGGTTTGCATCTGGCCAGGTCCTTTGTGACAGGGAATTCCGTCGTCTGCTTTCCGTCAAGTTCATAGGCAACGACCATCGGGATCTCATCCAGATAACCAAGGTCGTCCAGTACGGTCAGTGCCACATCTGTCGCGCCCTGAACGCGGCAGCCGTATTTTGAAGCCACGCAGTCGTACCAGCCGACTCTCCTCGGACGTCCTGTCGTCGCGCCGTACTCTCCGCCGTCACCGCCGTGATTTCTCAGCTGTACGGCTTCATCGCCGTGAACCTCGGAGACAAAATCTCCGCCGCCGACAGAAGAGGCATAGGCCTTGGTGACCACCACAATCTGACGGATCTCATACGGAGGAATGCCGGCACCCACAGCGCCGTAGCCGGCCAGAGGACTGGAGGATGTCACCATCGGGTAGATGCCGTGGTCAGGATCCTTCATCGTTCCGAGCTGTCCCTCAAGAAGGATGGTCTTTCCCTCTCTGATGGCATTGTCCAGATACAGCGATACGTTGCCGATGTACGGTTTCACTTTATCTCTTCTTGTCTTAATCCACTCGAGAAGACCTTTTCTGTCGATCGGATCCGCGTGGTAGAGATATTTCAGCAGCACGTCCTTCTGATCTGCAATGCGGTTGATTTTTTCCATCAGTACATCGTCGTCCTGATAGAACTCGTTGATCTGCCAGCCGATTTTGGCAAATTTATCACTGTAGAACGGCGCTATGCCGGACTTCGTGGATCCGAAGGATTTACCGGCCAGACGCGCTTCCTCCAGTGTATCAAACTGTACGTGGTAGGGCATCATGACCTGGACACGGTCGGAGATCAGGATCTGCGGCTTCGGCACGCCTTTCGAGATGATCTCCTCATATTCCGAAATGAAGCGGTCGATATCAAAGGCCATGCCGTTGCCGACCACATTCATGATATTCTGATGGAAAACACCTGAGGGAAGCGTATGAAGCGCAAACTTGCCGTACTCATTCACGATCGTATGACCGGCATTCGCTCCTCCCTGAAAACGGACGACGACGTCGGCGGAATCCGCCAGCATGTCGGTGATTTTGCCCTTGCCTTCATCGCCCCAGTTCGCGCCCACTACAGCTTTAACCATTTCTGTTCCTCCTGTATTCTTATTCTCCCTATGACAACTGACAATCCGGAAGGGATCTCATCAGACTTCAATATCCGCCTTTACGCCGAGCATCTCACGGTGCGACTCAAGGATCGGACGGATCACATGCTCCAGATAACTGTCAACCTGCTGCGGTGCGCGGCCGACGTAGCGGTTCGGATCCATGTTCTTTTCAAGCTGCTCTCTCGTCGTATGGAACATCGGATCAGCGGCGATTCTGTCGAGCAGATCATTATCCGCGCCCTCTTCCTTCACTCTGCGGCCCGCTGCCATGGACAGCTCACGGATTCTCTCGTGAAGTTCCTGACGGTCTCCGCCGGCCTTCACGGCATCCATCATGATATTTTCTGTCGCCATGAACGGAAGCTCCGCTCTGAGATGCTTCTCTATTACCTTCGGATATACTACCAGTCCGTCGACAACATTGAGCATCAGGTCAAGAATACCGTCTGTCGCAAGAAATCCCTCCGCCACGGAGAGGCGCTTGTTGGCTGAATCATCCAGTGTTCTCTCAAACCACTGCTCCGCCGAAGTCATGGCCGGATTCATGGCATCCGCCATCACAAACCGGGAAAGAGACGCAATGCGCTCATCTCTCATCGGGTTCCTCTTGTAGGCCATGGCCGAAGAACCGATCTGGCTCTTCTCAAAAGGCTCCTCCACCTCTTTCTCATGCTGCAGAAGCCTGATATCGTTGGAGAACTTGTGAGCGCTCGCCGCGATGCCTGCGAGCACATTGATGACACGGGTATCCACCTTTCTGGAATAGGTCTGACCGGATACCGGATAACATGCCTTAAATCCCATCCTGTCCGCGATCATCTGATCGAGTTTCTCGCATTTTTCATGATCGCCGTTGAACAGTTCAAGGAAACTTGCCTGCGTACCGGTTGTTCCCTTGCAGCCGAGAAGTTTCAGCGTGCTCTGCACATATTCCAGATCTCCCAGATCCATGACGAACTCATTCATCCAGAGCGTCGCGCGCTTGCCGAGGGTCGTCGGCTGTGCCGGCTGATAATGCGTGTAGGCGAGGCAGGCCTGATTTTTCTCCTTTGCCGCAAACTTTGCGAGCTCGGAGATGACGCTGACGAGTTTCTTCTGAATAATCTTCAGTGCCTCGCTCATGATAATAATATCCGTATTATCTCCCACATAGCAGGAGGTCGCGCCGAGGTGGATGATGCCTTTTGCCTTCGGGCACTGTACGCCGTACGCATACACGTGGGACATGACATCATGACGCACTTCTTTCTCACGGGCTTTCGCGACGTCATAATTGATGTCGTAAATATGGGCCTTCATCTCATCGATCTGTTCATCGGTGATCGCAAGACCAAGCTCCTTCTCTGATTCCGCCAGTGCCACCCAGAGCTTTCTCCAGGTGGAGAACTTGAAATCCTGAGAAAAAATGTGCTGCATTTCTTTGCTCGCGTATCGTTCCGCGAGCGGACTTGTATAACTGTCCGTTCCCATTCAGGCGCCTCCGTATCTTAGATCCTGCATCGACATAATAAAAGACTTTCCGGTGCGTCACCGGAAAGTCCTGTTCAACGGGCACAGATACCGGTGCACACACGCTCTCATGATAAAACATCGGGCTTTCAAAATCAACTAACGTTCATATCCCGCAAGGAACCGCTTTGTCCGCTCTTCCTTCGGATGCTCAAATACTTCTTCCGGTGTGCCGGCTTCCAGAATATAGCCGTTATCAAGAAAAATCACCTTGTCCGCAACATCGTGTGCGAACTTCATCTCATGGGTCACGATGATCATGGTGGTATGCTCTCTGGCCAGTCCCTCGATCACCCGGAGAACTTCGCCGGTCAGCTCCGGGTCAAGTGCGGATGTCGGCTCATCAAAGCAGAGAATATCCGGTTTCAGTGCCAGCGCACGGGCTATCGCGACACGCTGGCTCTGTCCTCCGGAGAGCTGCTTCGGATAGAAATCCATTTTTTCGGAGAGGCCCATGCGGTCCAGAAGCTCCTCCGCCCTCTTCCGGATGGCCCCGGGATCTTCCCCGGTGCTTTTCGCGGAAAGAGACGGTGCGAGCATGACATTCTCCAGTGCCGTGTACTGCGGAAACAGATTGAAATTCTGGAACACGAGGCCGAAATGAAGCCTCTTCTGCCGGATCTCCTCATCAGAATACCGGCGCGTATCTTTTCCGTCAAAGAGCACCTCTCCGTTGACGGTGATCCTGCCGCCGGTCGGCTTCTCCAGGAAATTCAGGCACCTCAGGAGCGTCGTCTTGCCGCCGCCGGAAGAACCGATCATGGAAAGGGTCTCGCCTTCTTCAAGGGAAAAACTGATATCCTTCAGAACCTTTGTGTTTCCGAAATCTTTCTTTAAATTTGTTACTTCCAGTAATGCCATGGTTCATCCTCCGGAATCGGAAATCATCAGAAGTAGCTGAGTTTCTTCTCAATCTTGTTAAAAATCCACGTCAGCAGCGCCGTAAATACCAGGTAGAAAACGCCGGTATAAAAGAGCGGCCAGATCAGTCCGCCGTGTTTGATAAAGGTCTCGCCGGCCCAGATCACTTCGTACACCGCGATAACACGGGCAAGAGAAGTATCCTTCACCAGCGTGATGATCTCATTGGAAATCGGCGGAACAATATTTTTGATGACCTGAAGCAGGATGATTTTCCGGAAGATCTGGCTGTTGTTCAGTCCGAGCACCTTGCCTGCCTCACGCTGTCCGACCGGAACCGACTGAATACCGCCTCTGTAGATGACGGCAAAATAGCACGCATAATTGATGACGAATGCGATCAGCGCCGCAAGAAAACGCGTGTTGTTCGTAAAGCCGATTCTGTTGTTCGTGATGATGCCGGGGCCGTAATAGATCACGAGCAGCTGAAGGAGCAGCGGCGTGCCGCGGATCGCCCAGATAATCAGGTTGATGATTCTGGACAGGACTTTCAGCCGGCTCATGGAGCCGAAACAGATCAGCAGACCGAGCGGCAGCGCGAAAAGCAGCGTCAGCGCAAACAGTTCCAGTGTTGTTCCAAATCCCCCAAGCAGGGACAGTGTGACTTTGCCAAACATAGTTCTCTCCTCTGTGAGCGCGGATTTTTTCCGGTAACACAGTCAGCGCACCCGTCATTCCCCTGTAATGCCGGATGCGCCATCTTCAAGTTTCTTTCTTATTCTGTTATCGGGTCTGTTACTGACTGATCAGCGCATCCTGTACGCCGTACTTCTTTGCGATATCCTGGATGGAACCGTCTTTATAGAAGCTCTGCATCTCACTGTTGATGTAGGCCGCCAGATCGGAGCCCTTGCGGCATCCGATGCCGTATTCCTCGTCACTGAGTTCAACCGTTGTGGTGAGATCCGTATACGAAGTACCCTCGCCGACCATGGCGCCCGCCATCAGAAGATCGATGATCGCGCCGTCCGATGTGCCGGCCTCAACCTCCATCAGGGCATCCGCCTGAGAGCTCAGCGCCGTGTAGTTCAGATTGTTGTCCTTTGCCGCCTGCTCACCGGCAGAACCGGATTCTACGGCAATATTCAGATCCTTCAGACTCTCCGCATCCTTATACTGATCAGCGACATCCGATTTCAGAACCACAACCTGTGCGTTCCTCAGGTACGGATCCGTGCATTCCATGGAACCCGTCACCTCATCGGTCAGTGTCATACCGTTCCAGATCACATCGACGCTCTTGTTATTCAGCTCCAGAATCTTGTTATCCCAGTCGATCTCAACGAACTCACAGTCAACGCCGAGATCCTCCGCTACCTTTTTTGCCAGGTCGGCATCAAATCCGATCCATTCATCGGAACCGTCTTCCTTATAATCCATCGGGGCAAAATCCGTAATACCGACGGTCAGGGTTCCCTTGTCCTTGATATACTGCACATCGCTCTTACCGGAAGAAGCGCTGCCGGATGCTGTTTCACCGGAAGCCGCCGTCTCTTCTGCGGATGACGATGCCGCACTTTCCGATCCGGAAGATGCCGTACTGCCGCAGCCTGCCGCCACCATCATGGAAGCCGCCAGAATGATACTTATGATTTTCTTTTTCATCACAGGTCCTCCTTTGCCGCCTCACGGCGGACGCAGGTCTGAAACGCTTTAGTATGCTTTCACGTTACCAGACTAAAAATGACGACTGATATCGTATCATAAAGTATCTTCGTTCGCAAGCGCAACCTGTGCGCCGCTTCACTGATCCGCAGGCGCCGCCGGTCACACGTACCGCCTGGTGACACGGGGCGAGATATCGCAGAGCATCTCATAATTAAAGCGGTCAGAGGCATCCGCAATCTCTTCGATGGGAATCGAATTCTCTCCGTCCCTTCCGACAAGTGTCGCGACATCCTCCACCTTCACGTCGGCAATATCGGTGACATCCACCATCATCTGATCCATGCAGACCCGTCCGATGATCGGGGCATACTGACCGTGAATCAGCACTCTTCCCTTATTTGAGAGCGCCCTGGGATAACCGTCCGCATAACCGACGGAGAGCGTGGCGATTTTTGTCACGGGGCGGCTGGTCACATAGGTTGCATTATAGCTGACGCCGACACCCGGTCCCACGTTCTTGACATGAATCACGTGCGTGCGCCATGAGAGGGCAGGCTCAAGTGAGAGCGCCTTCTTGTTCACCTCTTCCGAAGGATAGCAGCCGTACATGGTAATGCCGATTCTTACCATATCAAAGCGGTGCGGCTCATCCGCCTCAAATTCCTCCACACCGGCACTGTTCTCCACATGACGGATCGGGATGGAAACGCCGCGCGCCTGAAGCATCCCGAGCATGCGGTCATACTTTTCAAACTGACCCATCACATAGGTCTTGTCCTTCTGATCGCAGCAGGACAGGTGCGTGAACAGCCCCTCCGCCTCAAGGTGCGGCATGGCGGCGATCTCCGCCATCGTATCCGCGTCTTCCTCTGTCACCTGAAAACCGATTCTCGTCATGCCGGTATCCAGCGCGAAATGAAACTTTGCCTTCGTGCCCGCGCGCTCCGCCGCCTGATCCAGCAGTTCCGCATCTCTTTTATGAAAGATACTCGGCCGGATACCCGCGCGGATCATTTCCTCATACTGAGAAGGGGAGATATAGCCGAGACACAGGATGGGGGTGCGGATGCCCGCAGTCCAGAGAGACAGTCCCTCCTCCAGCGTCGCCACGCCGTAAAAATCAGCCCTGTCTCCGAGAGCCTGGGCCACCTGAAGTGCGCCGTGGCCGTAGCCGTTGGCCTTCACCACCGCGAGGAGCTTCGTGCCGGGAAGCACCCTCTTCGCCGACTCCTCGAAGTTATGTCTGATGGCATCCGTCGAAACTTCTGCATAGGTTCGTTCATATCTGTCCATTTGATTCCTGCTCCTCTGAATTTTCCTTACTTTTTCTGCCCTGTCTGTATATTCATCGATCTGTGTATTATCGGCATTTCCGTGCGCTCATGAAAAATCTTCTCAGCGGATATGTCTCCGCCGCACACTTTTCCACTGTCTCGTGGTAAGAAACTGAACAACCAGACCGGTTGTCACGAGAACGACAAAACAGAACACCCTTGATCCCTCGCCCGCCGCGATCGGCGCCTGCAGCAGCGTCATCGCGTTCACGGCTGAACTGGCACCGCCCACGGAAGACATGATAATGACCACGGGACGGCTGAAATGCACGGAGAGCATCCCGGCAGCAATAAAAACCGCTGCCGCGATCACAACCATGAGCACACTCCACGTACCGGTTTCCGGAAACGGAAGGCTCAGCACGGCTGATGCGGCCACCAGGCCGCAGTACACAAAAACGGCGGCCAGATAAATCTTCCAGGCGATCCATCCCAGCACCGATCCGATCACCAGCCCGACCAGCACCCTGACCCAGATGGCGGCATCAGGGGCAAGTGCGCTGACGATCGCAGCACCGGCGACCATACCGATCAGGAACCCGCCGGCGGAGATCCATCCCCGCAGAATCCTGTAACCGGCAAAAATCTGTATAAAGGCCAGAATCAGACTGACGGCCGCAAAAAAGACACGCAGCTCACCCAGCAGCTGGCTGTATATCTGTGTCAAATTCATCATTTTCTCCGGGGTACCCTGCATGCTGCGGGATACGAAACGTTCTGTCTGACAGCGGTCAGTACTGTAAACATCCATACTACAGGTAGTGTCACAAATTGTATAAGTCCACGCGATGCTTCGCATCGCTCCATGCTCATACCTGTTGTCGTCGCAAAGCCACAGTCGGCCTTGCGCACCCTTCGGGTGTGCAGTCCGCCTCTTGCATGCGACGGACTTATACAATAAGAGCCCGCATGATCCGCATCAGTGATCATACAGGCTCAAATTTAGCACATTCCGGTTTCTTTGTGAAGTGCGGCAGGCACTTACAGACGGTTCCCCTTACAGAATATCGATATACTCTCCGGCCAGTGCCTTGTTCATGCTTCTGACAGCGCAGAATTTTCCGCACATCGAACAGGTGTCGCTGTGGTCGTCCTCAGGCGCCCGGCTGTCGCGGATGGCCTTTGCAGTTTCAGGATCCAGACATTCCTTCCACTGTGCCTCCCAGTCAAGCTTTCTTCTTGCCTCCGCCATCCGGTCATCCTGATCGCGCGCGCCGGGGATTCCCTTCGCGATATCTGCCGCATGGGCGGCGATTTTGCTCGCGATGATGCCCTCACGCACATCATCGACATTCGGCAGGGCCAGATGTTCCGCCGGTGTCACATAGCACAGGAATGCCGCGCCGTTCATGGCTGCGATGGCGCCGCCGATGGCAGCCGTGATATGATCATAACCCGGTGCGATATCAGTAACCAGCGGTCCCAGGGTGTAGAACGGAGCGCCGTGGCAGATGGTCTGCTCAACTTTCATGTTCGCCGCAATCTGATCCATCGGCACATGGCCCGGTCCCTCGATCATGACCTGGACATCCTTATCCCACGCACGCTTTGTCAGTTCCCCGAGTCTCAGCAGTTCTTCGATCTGAACACCGTCCGTCGCATCGGCCAGGCATCCCGGGCGGCATGCGTCGCCGAGGCTGATCGTTACGTCGTACTCGCGGCAGATATCCAGAATCTCATCAAAGTACTCATAGAACGGATTCTCTTCTCCTGTCATGGACATCCAGGCAAAAATCAGGCTTCCGCCGCGGCTGACAATATTCATCTTACGTCCGCCGTTGCGGATCTGATCGATGGTTTTTCTCGTAATTCCGCAGTGCAGCGTCACGAAATCAACGCCATCCTCCGCATGAAGTCTGACGACATCGATGAAATCCTTCGCTGTCAGCGTCGCCAGATCCCTCTGATAATGGATGACCGCGTCATAAACAGGAACAGTTCCGATCATCGCCGGGCATTCATGCGTCAGTTTGCGGCGGAACGGCTGTGTGTTGCCGTGGCTGGAGAGATCCATGATTGCCTCCGCGCCGAGATTCACCGCGTTCATCACCTTTTTCATTTCCACATCATAATCCCTGCAGTCCCGGCTGATACCGAGATTGACGTTGATCTTCGTCTTCAGCATGCTGCCGATGCCGTTGGGATCAATGCAGGTATGATTTTTATTTGCGGGAATCACCATTCTGCCGGATGCCATAAGCGGAAGCAGTTCCTCAGGTTTCCTGTTCTCCTTTTCCGCCACCTTCTTCATCTCCGGTGTGATGATACCCTTTCTGGCCGCCTCCATCTGGGTTGCATACGTTCTTTCCATTTTTTACATCTCCTTTTCGTATACTTTTATAAAGCGACAGAAGGTGGTGCCCCCGATCTGCCGCTGTACTGCTTCTGAATGATGGCTGTCTCACCCCTCCAGCACGCCATGCAGGTAGCGGAGCGCATGAGACCTGTCCATGACCGCGATAATCACCGCAGCGATCAGCGTACCGCCGACCGTGCTCACGAGGAACGGAATCACATAGGTAAAAATCGCCGCCGTCTTACCCAGCAGATACACGGCCACCGGACATGCCGCCATGCCGCCCAGCACACCGGTGCCGACAATCTCCGCCGCATACGTCGGCAGGAGTCTGGACGTTCTGGCATAGACAAATCCGCAGAGCAGTGCACCGATCATGCTGCCCGGAAAAGCAAGAAGCGTTCCCGTACCCATCAGATTTCTGATCAGGGAAGCACAGAAGGCAATGCCCATGCCCCACCACGGGCCGAGAAGGACGGCTGACAGCACATTGACCATGTGCTGAATCGGAAAGCACTTGGATGCGCCGACCGGAATATAAAATCCCGAAAGGCAGACGATCAGTGCCACAAGCATGCCCGATGTCACAAGTTTTCTGGTGTTCGTTTTCATCTCTGAAACCTCCTCTTACATGACATACGGAGAACCATTCCCGCGGCCGCCTCTCCCGGTCCCTTCATGAAAAGATCCGGTTTCCGGTCCATGCAAATAAAAAAGCGGAGTCCATACGGATTCCGCTGATTCTGCATATCAATACAACTGGCAGCACCAATACGGCTGCCGGTCCGTCCCTACGTTGGCATTACCCAAATCAGGTCTAAGGGTCGTACGCCCTGCGGCGTACCTCTCAGCAATCAGCTCCCCTGTATGCAATTATGTTATGCCGCAGCTCAATGCAGGCCGCAGGCAGCTCAACAAACCTCAGAAAACCGCGTTTCCACGCGGTTTTCTAAGCGAGCGCGAGACGGGATTCGAACCCGCGACCCCGACCTTGGCAAGGTCGTACTCCACCCCTGAGCCACTCGCGCATATAAGAGCAGGTGATGGGAATCGAACCCACGTATCCAGCTTGGAAGGCTGGTGTTCTACCATTGAACTACACCTGCACAGCGGCCGTTCAGACCTGACGACCGCTGACTACTATACACTATTCAGTCTGAAAATGCAAACTCATTTTTCAGATGACGTAATTATCCGCCATTTCCTCTCCCCATTCCACAAGGTCTGCCAGGGTGTATCTGTCAACAACGGATGTAATGGCCTGATCCAGTTCCTTCCAGAGCCGGAGCGTGACACAGGTTGATGCTCTCTCGCATTCATTCTCTCTGTCCATCAGGCACTCGACCGGCACAAGACTGCCTTCCGTTACCCGGAGAATATCTCCTACCTTATATTCTGAAGGCTTCTTCGCGAGATGATAGCCGCCCTGCGGACCGCGGATACTTCTCAGGTATCCCGCCCTTACGAGAAGCGTCACAATCTGCTCCAGATATTTCAGAGAAATACCCTGTCTTGCCGATATATCTCTGATCCTGACCGGATCGCCGTTGTCATTCTGCGCAATGTCAAGCATCATACGCAGGGCATATCTGCCTTTCGTTGAAATCTTCATATTTCTCAGCCTCTGTCGCCGGCAGCCGTCCGGTCCTCTTTCTCCGGATCATCATCCGGAGTCTGTCTTCAGTTCTCAAAAAGCGCTGTGGAATAATATCTGTCTCCGCTGTCCGGCAGCAGTGCAACAACCGTCTTGCCCTCTGCCTCAGGTCTCTGTGCTACCTGAAGTGCCGCATACAGTGCCGCGCCGGAGGAAATGCCCACCAGTACGCCTTCAAGATGTGCCAGTTCCTTCGCGGTCTCAAACGGCTTCTCATTATCTACCGTGATCACTTCATCATAAATCTTCTGATCCAGAACCTTCGGTACAAATCCGGCACCGATACCCTGAATCTTGTGCGGACCGCCGTGACCTGCGGAAAGTACGGGAGAGGTCTCAGGCTCAATCGCAATCACCTTAACAGAAGACTTCTTCTCCTTCAGATATTTTCCGGTGCCGGTGAGGGTTCCGCCTGTGCCGACGCCGGCCAGGAAATAATCAACCGCGCCGTCCGTGTCTTCCCAGATCTCCGGTCCTGTCGTCTCATAATGAGCCTTCGGGTTGGCAGGGTTGTCGAACTGTCCGGCAATGACAGAGCCCGGTGTCGCAGCAGCGATTTCATTTGCCTTTGCGATGGCGCCCGTCATGCCTTTGCTGCCGTCCGTCAGTACGATTTCAGCGCCATAGGCCTTCAGGATGTTGCGGCGCTCCACGCTCATGGTCTCAGGCATGGTAAGAATCAGCTTATAACCTCTGGCTGCCGCCACAAAAGCAAGGCCGATGCCGGTATTGCCGGAGGTCGGCTCGATAATGGTTGCACCGGGTTTAAGCTTCCCGGACTTTTCCATATCCTCGACCATGGCCTTTGCGATTCTGTCCTTGACAGATCCCGCCGGGTTAAAGTACTCCAGCTTTACAAGCAGCTTTGACTTCAGCTGATACTTCTGCTCGAATTTCACCAGCTCAACAAGCGGTGTATGTCCGACAAGTTCCGTTGCGCTCTTATAAACCTTTCCCATAGCTGATTCTCCTTTACTGTTTACATTGAATGCATCTGAGGATTTATTTCCTACATTTCTTTGTTTTCATAGCTGTTAAATAGGATTATAGGAAATAAAGAGTCCTTTGTCAAGACAGTTTTTACAAAAAATAAGCCCGGCAGTCACTCACTGCCGGGCATTGTTCTCTCCGCTGTCATCAGGCACCTGATCGCCTGTCAGACGAAGAATATCTTCTGCTTCATCTTCGGTGATATTCATAAAATCCGCAGCCTCATCCAGATAAACCCTGCGGCCGTATTCCTCCTTCAGGATTTCCACACCGTCCCGGAAATCCGACGCTTTTTTCACCAGTTTTTCGTCTCTGGCGTGAACCTCTTCCTGCGACGCCAGCATTGTCTGAACGCCCTCGCGGATTTTTGTCATCAGACCGCGCTTCGTCGCCTCTCTGTCGGCTGCCTCATCCGCATCCAGCTCATCAGCGGCCAGCACCAGCTGCAGGCTGCCTTCCTGTATGATATCCTGCAGAAGGACGCCCGGACGATACATCTCCTTCACCAGTTCCAGGACATCGGGAAGCAGAATCTCCGCGATGCGCCGCTTCGCTGCCGGCGCCCCGCTGCCCCCGAGCTGTCCGGCAAGCGCAGCCCATTCGCCCGGCTGTTCCGGCCTGATGCCGCCGAGGTCTGAAAGATAGTGCTCCAGCCAGCGCTGTTCCTCATCAGACCAGCGCTGTACCTGCTGTGCCGCCTCTGCCGCCTCTGCCGGTTTCTGCTTCCGGATATAGCCGTCAACGACGATACCTCTCGAGAGAAGAAAATCACATACGAGGTCAAGCTGTTCCTCCGAAAAGCCCTTCCCGCTGAAAAATCCTGTCACCTCATCGCGTGTGATCCTGCCGCCCTTCTCCGATGCCTTCCGGCTGAGTTCCTTCAGCAGTTCGTTCAGTTCTTCCTTTGTCATACCGCTGCTCCTGTTTACATTCTCTGTCAGATACCACGGCATGATCCCAAGATGATCCGCATCACGGCATGGTCTTCCTTCTCCTGCCCCGGGTACGCTGCTATCGTTACACCGCCATCATGACACCATCGCGATTACATGGCCATCACGGCATCATAATCACTGCGGTCTTTAATATCATGCATTGCCTCGCGGGCGTAGTCCGGTCTGATCTGCAGCCATGTCTTTGACTGACTGGTATCTGTAAAATAAAAGGTGAATCCCTGATTCTTCAGGTACGTAAATTTCTCGTTTGAATCCGAATAGCCGCTCCAGCTTCCTATGTCGCCGCCGCCCGGCAGAAGGATCATGTCCGTTGTTCCGACCAGATCGGAGCACCGGCTCATCCAGCTGTCGATATCCGCTTTGACGATCTCATAACTGCTCGCATAGCTGATCGACCGGTAGCTGTTGCACGCGAACTGCCATCCCTCACTCCTGAGCGTACTGATCAGACTGCTCAGGGTAGCACGGTTGTCCGCAATTTCCGAGTCGTGCCGTTTCTGTGCCTCGAGGATGACACCGGACTGTGCTGCCGTGCCGGATCCGGCGGAGGCGGATGTCACAGATGCCGAAGAGGCTGAAACAGATTCCGTCTCTTCGTAGGTATATACCGCCGTGTTATCCGTGCTGTCCGTGTCTTCTGACGCCGTACTGTCCGTGCCTCCTGACGCCGTACTGTCCGCGCCTCCTGACGCCGTACTGTCCGTGCCTCCTGACGCCGTACTGTCTTCACCGGACGCTTCGCCGCCGGCAGCGTCAGTGCTGTTTTTATCACCATCTGCGTTTCCGGATCCGCTGCCGGCGCTGTCTGCATCGCCGGAGGCCTCTCCTGATTCACTGCTGTCGCCGGACCCTTCATTTTCCTTATCCGCAGCGGTAACCTCCGAAATGGTACTGTCGCTGAGCGCGCCGATGATTTTGTCATCCTGATCGATCGCATAGCCGAAGATACCGTTCGATCCCGTGATACCGATAATGCCTCTCGCACCGTTGCACGAAAAATCCGGATGTGCCGTGATAAAAGCATCGACGCAGGTGATGACATCGGCCGCGCCCTGCCCTGTGGTTCCGTCTTTATTTGTCCATGTATTCGTCACCGAGCCGTCCGAGGCCAGCGTCAGCTTGTCCGCCGACCCGTCATAGCCTGCCGTATAACTGACATTCTGTTCCGAGATGATCAGCGGTTTCTTTCCTTTCGGAACAGAGACCGTGCCCTCCGTCATACCGCTGTCATCTTTTGATATCAGCGAATACGGATTCACGAGCACATAATCCTGAGCATACAGATCCTCGAGAATCGCATTGAATTCCGAAACAGTCAGCGATTTCTCCTCGGTCACCGTGCCGGCAGCCGCATCAGCGACGCCGTCGCCGTCCGTATCAACCGTGAGATCAGCCGCTCCGTCACCGTCCGCGTCAACAAAATCATCCTCGTCATCCGGGATGCCGTCGCCGTCCGAATCCTGAGCGGTACCGGCAGCTGTATCATCCGCCACACCGTCACCGTTCGAATCGATCAGATCGTCATGAACATCGGGAATGCCGTCGTTGTCCACGTCGGTCCCCTCGTCAGCCACGCCATCGCCGTCGGCATCAATCAGATCGTCCTCCGTATCCGGGATACCGTCATGATCCACGTCATTATCGGCATCCAGTTCCAGCACATGAAAACTCAGATGAAGAACATCGGATGCATCATATGACTGCATCGTGCGCGCCGCTTCAGCAGCAGCCTCTGCCTCGGCCTTCTTCTGTGCCTGAGCCGTGGTATATTTATGAATTCCCGCCGCCAGCAGGATAACTGCCACAGCAGCAGCGCCAAAAATCAGAACAAGCTTTGCTCTTCTGATCAGGGCCTGTCTGCGGCGTCTCTTCCTTCTGATTTCTATACTGCGCCGTCTTCTCTGCTCCCGTTCTTCGTCAGAAAGCGGCGGTACTCTTTTTCCTGTATCTCTGCCCGGTGTCATACCGGCATTCGCGCTTCCGGATCTGCGATTCCCGCTGTTCGTACCGGCATTCGCACTCCCGGACCTGCGATTTCCGCTGTTCATACCGGCGTTCGCGCTCCCGGACCTGCGATTCCCGCTGTTCGTACCGGCGTTCGCGCTCCCGGACCTGCGATTCCCGCTGTCCGTACCGGCGTTCGTACCTCCGGATCTGCGATTCCCGCTGTTCGTACCGGCGTTCGCACCTCCGGATCTGCCCCTTCCGCTGTTCATGCTGTCAGGGCGCGTTTTCAGAAGCGGGGCCTTCAGCTCCGTCGGTGTGTGTCTCGGGTATCTGGTTGTATTTCGGGGCGACGACGTCTTACGATTCTCTTCCGTCTTCGTTACCTGATGCTGTTTTTTCTCGCTGGTGCCGCTCATTGACTCCTCCAACCATACAGGCAGACTATATCTGTGTAATCATAACGCAAAATGAAAGGGAAGGCAATCTCGCAATTGCCATTTGAAATACGGAATGATAAGATAGAGAAAGCGTAAAAAGAAAGGGAGGAAACGTTATGCCCTGGTGGGGAATACTTCTGATTGTTATTGGCATCATTGCCGGAGTGATCATTCTGCTGTATTTTCTCGGAAAGAGAGCAGAAAAGAAACAGGCCGAACAGCAGGAACAGATTGACGCGGCGAAGCAGCAGGTATCCATGCTGATCATAGATAAGAAAATGATGAAGCTGAAGGACGCCGGTTTCCCGGATATGGTCCTGGATCAGACGCCGAAGATGCTTCGCGGCAGGAAATTTCCGATCGTGAAGGCGCGGGTCAACACACCGCGCGGAACCATGGTAAGTTCCTTTATCTGCGACAAGCCGGTCTTTGAAGTGATCCCGGTCAAAAAGGAAGTCAAGGCAACCATCAGCGGACTGTACATCACCGATGTACGTGCGATCCGCGGCAAGCTTGACGCACCGAAAAAGAAGAAATCCAGAATGGAAAAGCTTCTGGAAAAAGGAAGAGGCGAGGCCTGAAGGCCCGCCTCTTCTTTTGTGTATCAGACGTTTTTCTCTCCGCCGGCCTTCTTCTCAGCCTTGTCCGGATGATCAAAAATCTCGTCCATGGTGTGCCAGCCGAGCACGGCGCACTTCACCCTTGCGGGCATATGTGAGATATCCTGCAGAACGCCCGCTTCTTCAAGTTCATCGCGCTCTTCATCCGTGATCGTTCCCTTGATCATGCGGAGGAAAATATCAGACAGATGCCGTGCCTCTTCAACGCTTTTCCCGATGACCAGATCGAGCATCATGTCGGCAGAAGCCTGTGAAATGGCGCAGCCGTCGCCGACGAATCCGCCGTCCACCACTTTGCCGTCCTCTACTCTGAGCTGAAGCGTGATATCATCACCGCAGCTCGGATTGATGCCTTCCAGTTCATAATTGGCGCCTTCAATCGCACACTTGTGTCCCGGATGAAGGTTGTGATCCGTCACGATTTCATTATAAAAGGTATTTGAATGTTCCATTTCAGACAGTCCTTCCCTGTATCCGATCAGTCTGTGATTCCCATTTCCGGGCGCACCTTCTTCAGTGCGTCGATAAACCGGTCGATATCGTTCTCCGTATTGTAGAAACTGATACTCGCGCGCGTCGTGGAAAGCGCACCGAGATATTTCAGCAGCGGCTGTGCACAGTGATGGCCGGCGCGGACATCGACATGGAAAGAGTCGAGAATCGTGGCCACATCATGCGGATGCACGCCGTCCACCAGGAAGGTGATGATACCGTGGTGATCCTGCCATCTGTCCGATCCCAGAATATGGATATACGGAAGCTTCTGCATCTCTGTCATGCAGTACTGCGTCAGATGCTCCTCTCTTCTGGTGATTGTGTCCCATCCGATGCGGTTCATGTAATCGATCGCCGCATGAAGACCGACGGCTCCGCCCGCATTCACGGTGCCGGCCTCAAACTTGTGCGGTAGTTCATTCCAGGTGGCACTGTCGCGTGTCACATATTCAATCATCTCGCCGCCGAACAGGAACGGACTCATCTCTTCCAGGATTTCCTTCTTTCCGTACAGCACACCGATGCCCATCGGAGCATACATCTTGTGTCCGGAAAAAGCCAGAAAATCGACGTCCAGATCTCTGACATCCACCCTGATGTGCGGAACGCTCTGTGCGCCGTCGCATACAAAAACCGCACCGTTTCTGTGGGCCGCAGCCGCAAATTTCTTAACAGGGTTCTCGATGCCCAGCACATTGGAAATCTGCGTCATGCAGACAAGCTTTGTCTTCGGTGTCAGTGCGGCCTCAAAGGCCTCCTCTGAGATGACGCCGCTTCTGTCACATTCCACATATTTCAGCACGGCACCCGTCCTCTTTGCCGCCTGCTGCCAGGGAACGAGATTGGAATGGTGCTCCATAATGGTCACCAGAATCTCGTCTCCGGGTCCGATGTGATCCAGCGTCCAGGCCCAGGCGATCAGGTTCAGACTCTCTGTCGCATTTCTTGTAAAAATAATCTCTTCGGTGCTTCCTGCATTGATAAAAGCCCTGACGGCTTCTCTGGCGTTCTCATATGCCTCTGTCGCATCAACACTCAGTCTGTACAGACCGCGCAGCGGATTGGCGTTTTCCGCCTGATAATAATGGTCCACCGCTTCGATGACGCACTGAGGCTTCTGTACCGTAGCCGAATTGTCAAGATAGGACTCTTCATCGGTCAGGACAGGAAATTCCTTCCTGATCTTTGCACCTTCCTGCTGAAACTGTGTATTCATCATGTCTACCTCTATGGTCAGCTGTATCAGGCCGCTGCACGGCCGGCAGCCTTTTTATTCTTCACTGCCGGCGCCGATGTACTGCTCCACTTCGCTCCTGGTCTCCTCATCCGGGATCAGGGCTGCCGCTGCCGCAATGCGCGCCGCCGCCATCATTTCATAAATTTCCTCACGGTCAAGTCCGCGGGATTCCAGATAGAACATCAGGGACTCATCCAGTCTGCCGATCGTCGCGCCGTGATTGCCCTCGACATCCTCCTCAGTGCAGAGGATCAGCGGGATCGTCTGGTTCCGGACACCCTCGTCCATGAGAAGCACATCCTCCTTCTCATTGCCGACGGCACCCTTCGCGCCCTTCTTCAGATCGATGGTCGCGCGGAGGATTTTTGAAGAAGTATCGCGGAGCACACCGGTCACATTGATCTCGCACTCCGACTTCTTCCCGGTGTGGTTGGCGAAATAATTCATGTCCAGATGCTCGCTGTCCTTCAGACGATACGCAATATCCGTCTTCAGGCTGCTCTTATAGCCCGCGAGGTCGATCTGATATCCCTGGCAGACCTTTCCGCCGTCGAGATTCAGCTGGACGACCTCGGTTCTGGCGCTGTCACTCTCATGACCGCCGATGTCATTCACCAGCGTGAAGCCGCTGCCGGTCCGTGTGATCTGAACCAGTTTCAGCACGGCATTTTCCCCGAGCCGGAACAGGGTTCTCACGCCCGCCTCTCCGGACGCCTCCGGATCCGAAGTGAAATCCATGATCACGGTCAGCTCCGAATCTCTGCCGAGATCAAAGGCAAAGCTGTTCAGGGTTTTACGGCCGGATTCAAACGGGATCCGGATCTTCAGTGCCGCACCCGGCTTTGCCCCGGCCGCTGTGGTAAAAATCCTCGTCCTGATTCCGTTTTCCTCAAAAAGCTGTGAAAAATGCTTTCCCGCACCCGTAGGCTGCTCTGCGAGATCCCGGTACTCTTCTTTTGCTTCTATCTTCTCCCGGCTCTCACTGACGCCCGAGGGGATCTTCACCTCCGCGGCCGCCTCACCGTCCGTTCCGCTGTACGGAACAGCCGTTTCATTCATGTTCAGCCAGTACCAGGTAATGGCCGGCAGCCGGTTGAGTCTGATCTGTTCTGTTTCGCTCATGTTCTGCCTCCTTACCCGTTTGCTCCCTTCATCTCGAGGCGGATCAGATTGTTCATCTCCACCGCATACTCCAGAGGAAGTTCCTTTCCTACGTTATCCGCAAATCCGCTGACGATCAGTGCCCTCGCGTCTTCTTCCGACAGGCCTCTGCTCATCAGGTAGAACACCGCATCATCACTGATCCGGCCGATTTTTGCCTCATGTCCCACATCGGCATCGGCTGTCCTGATGTCCATGGCCGGAATCGTATCCGATCTGGATATATCATCCAGCATCAGAGACTGGCAGGACACGGAGGACTTGCTGTTCTTCGCCTGCTTATTGATCACGACGGAGCTCCTGAAGGTACTGATGCCGCCGTCCTTGGAAATGGAACGGGTGCTGACGTACGAGGAGGTATCCGGTGCGCTGTGCACCATCTTGCAGCCGGTATCCAGATTCTGGCCGTGGCCGGCGAAGGTCACGCCCGTGAATTCCGCTCTTGCCCCTCTGCCCTTCAGAATGCTCATCGGATAAAGATAGGACACATGTGAGCCGAAGGAGCCGGAGATCCACTCGATTTTTCCGCCCTCGTCAACGACTGCACGCTTGGTGTTCAGGTTGTACATATTCTTTGACCAGTTCTCGATGGTGGAGTAACGGAGGGTCGCATTCTTCCCCACGTACAGTTCCACACAGCCCGCGTGCAGATTCGCCAC
The DNA here is from genome assembly GCA_900319355.1 of uncultured Eubacteriales bacterium. GTDB lineage: Bacteria > Bacillota > Clostridia > Lachnospirales > Lachnospiraceae > Bilifractor. Next base: position 22,666 of record ONOC01000019.1, read on the forward strand.
GTTGTATTTCGGCGCCGAGCATCCCTCGATGAAATGAAGGTACGCTCCCTCATCCACGATGATCAGCGTGTGCTCGAACTGGCCGGCGCCCTTCGCATTCAGACGGAAATACGACTGAAGCGGGAAGTCCAGGTGTACCCCCTTCGGAACGTACACGAAGGAGCCTCCGGACCACACGGCACCGTGAAGCGCCGCGAATTTATGATCGGTGGGCGGCACGAGCTTCATGAAATGGCTCCGGATCATGTCCGCATAGGGACCGCGGAGCGCGCTCTCAATATCCGTGTAGACGACGCCCTGTTCCGCTGCCTCATCCTTGACATTGTGATATACCAGCTCGGAGTCGTACTGCGCACCGACGCCGGCGAGCGATTTGCGCTCTGCCTGCGGAATGCCGAGACGCTCAAAAGTATCCTTGATGTCCTCAGGCACATCATTCCAGTCCTTTACCATGCGCTTCGCGTTCGGGCGGACGTAGGTAACAATATTGTCCATATCCAGACCGTCGATCGAAGGTCCCCAGTCCGGCACCTTCAGGCGGTTATATTCCTCCAGCGAATGGAGACGGAAATCGCGCATCCATTCGGGATCATTCTTCTCTTTTGAAATCTCAAGAACAATTTCCGGTGTCAGTCCTTCTTCTGTTCTGTACGCGTCGTCCTCTTTCTTGACGAAGTCATACATGCTCCGGTCTATGTCCTTTACGATCGGTTTATCTTTTCCCATATCTGTTCTCTTTCCTGATATGCTCTCTGCTGCCTGTTCAGTCCTCTGCCTTTGCGAACCGCTCGAATCCCTTTTCATTGATCTCATCAACCAGGGAAGCGTCGCCGTTCTCGACAATCTGTCCGTCGACGAGCACATGGGTGTAATCGACATTCAGAGACTCAAGAATTCTCGTGCTGTGCGTGATGATGATCAGCGCGCCGTCCTCATTCTTCTGGTACTCCTCAACGCCCCGGGATACGGTGCGGACCGCATCCACATCGAGGCCGGAATCCGTCTCATCGAGGATCGCCAGCTTCGGCTGAAGCATCAGAAGCTGCAGAATCTCGGCTTTCTTCTTCTCGCCTCCGGAAAATCCCACATTCAGATCACGCTCCGCGTAGGCGTGATCCATATCGAGAATATCCATCGCCATTTCTACTTTCTTTCTGAAATCAAACAGACGGATACGCTTTCCCGTCTTCTGTTCCAGCGCTGTACGGATGAAGTTGGACAGCGAAATGCCCGGAACCTCCAGCGGATTCTGGAAGGACATGAAAATGCCGTCCTTTGCCCGCTCGTTGACGGACTCCTCCAGAATGCTCTTTCCCTCGAAGATAATATCTCCGCTCCTGATGATATAGTTCGGATTGCCCATCAGCGCATTGCCCAGTGTGGACTTTCCTGCGCCGTTCGGTCCCATCAGCACATGTGTCTCGCCGCGGTTCACGGTAAGGCTGATGTTCTTCAGAATGTCTTTGTCCTCTACACTTACAGACAGATCTTTGATCTGTAATAATGGTTCAGCCATAATTTCCTCCGAAAAATAATTCCTACCATTTTACTTTGCTTTTTTCAGCGGCCTCAATTATAATACGCGGCATTCGCATTTGCAAGGCGTTTTTATCGACAGCCGCCTGATTGTGTTACAGTTCACTCTTTGCCAGCCACTGTCACACATGGAGACTTCCAGCCTCGACACGCTCTCGCTTGTCCTCGGCGTAACGGTGATAAATTCGTCCTTCGCTACGCTCGGACTCATTAACCACCGACGCCTGCGGAGGTCTCGGCCTGGGAGTCTCCATGTGTTCCGTGGCCCTGGCGGCTCTG